>CAKZLS010000052.1 GCA_937127205.1 uncultured Rhodospirillales bacterium | reverse complement strand
GGCCAGGTCCTTGGCGAACACCGGTTTGCGGTCGAAGGTGTGGGCGACGATAATATTACCCAGGCGATGGCCAAGATCGCCGAGGTCGGTCGCGAGACAGAAGATCGCCATGACCTCCGAGGCGACGGTGATGTCGAAGCCCTCCTGGCGCGGATAGCCGTTGGATACGCCTCCAAGGCTACACACGACACTGCGAAGCGCGCGGTCATTCATGTCGACGACGCGGCGCCAGGTGATCCGGCGCTCGTCAATGCCCAGGGCGTTTCCCCAGTAAATGTGATTGTCGATCATGGCCGCCAGAAGATTGTTCGCGGCGCCGATGGCGTGAAAATCGCCGGTGAAGTGCAGGTTAATGTCGGTCATGGGGACCACTTGCGCATAACCCCCACCGGCGGCGCCGCCCTTCATCCCAAAGCATGGGCCGAGCGACGGCTCGCGTAGGCAGATCATTGTTTTTCTGCCGATCCGGTTGAGCGCGTCCCCGAGCCCCACGGTGGTGGTGGTCTTTCCTTCGCCAGCCGGTGTCGGGGTCACGGCGGTGACCAGGATGAGCCGACCATCGGGCTGGTCGGCGAGCGACTGGATATATGGCAGGGAAACCTTGGCCTTAAAGTGTCCGAAAGGCTCGAGGGCTTCCGGCGGTATGCCGAGCCGGTCCCCGGCCAGCGCCGTGATCGGTTGCATGGAAGCCGATCGGGCGATGTCTATGTCACTCTTCGGACGCTCATGGAGCGACGGAAGCGAAGCCTCCAGCTTTTGTAACATATTTGCCTTACGCGAAGAATGTGCGTGCCCCAATGGTCCCACTCCTTACCAAACTCCCAGAACAACTCAAACTGACACCGTCGTTGAGCATACTAGCGGGAACTTACGCTAGTGGTTGTTCTAAATCCGACAAACATTCATCATCCGCCGCTAGGCTTCCCGCCTTAGACACGCCGCCAAGCGGTTACTCTTAGCAAGCACAATGTCACGACCTCACTATGCGAGGTGAGTCTTGTTTTCGAACCGGTTGGCACTCGACCGCCTGATCTCGTTGGCTGAACTCGGCCCAAGCGGAGGCAGCCCCTGTGTGGGCCCGATCAACGAAGGGTGTATAATCAAGAAGTGATGCGCGCCGCCATCTGTATGGGTTTAGCTGTCGGCGGTTTTTAACAATTCCAATAAACCGCTGTCGCAGTCGATGGGGAGGCGGAACACACAGTGCGCGCATGGATCTGGAAAACCGCCGAATACATTCGCCAGAGCTATTGGTTTATTCCCATGCTCATGACTCTTGGCGCCGTCGCGATGTCGATTGTCATGGTTGCGCTGGATCGGCTCGAGGGTGTTTCTTGGCTGGAACGGATCCCGTGGCTGTACGCCAACCAGCCATCCGGTGCCCGCGCCTTGTTGCAGACAACTGCGGGTTCGATGATCACCGTCGCCGGCGTCACGTTTTCAATCACCATTGCCGCCGTGGCGAATTCGTCGGCTCAGTTCGGACCGAGTCTCATGACCAACTTCATGAACGATCGTGGCAACCAGATCACCTTTGGAACCTTCGTCGCGACGTTCCTGTATTGCCTTCTCGTTCTAAGAACAGTGCGCGGTAGTGACGATCTCTCGGCCACCGGCGTCTTTGTTCCGAATTTCGCCGTCCTGGGAGGGCTTGTGATGGCACTCGCGAGCCTCGGCGTGCTGATTTACTTCATTCACCACATTCCCGAAACCATCCATATATCGCAAATGATCGCGCGTGCCGGCCGAGAGCTCAGTGACCGGATCGAGGCCCTGTACCCCTCCAGAACTGGGCGCGGGGCGTCGAACGATGCGGACGAGGGCCGCGAGGACTTTGCGGTGACATTGCCGACCGAGGACGTCCGAGCCGTATACGCCGATACGACCGGATACGTTCAGAACATTGAAAGCAAATTACTTATGACCGCGGCGCAGGAACACGATCTGGTCTTGTGGGTCATGAAACGCCCAGGCGATTTTGCCGCGCCTCGAACCGCTGTTGTTTTAGCCAAACCCGGGGGGATGGCGAGCGATCATGCTGTAACCAAAATACGCACCGCTTTCGTGTTCGGCGCGCGGCGGACCTCGTCTCAGGACGTGCTGTTCCTTGTCGACCAACTGGTGCAAGTGGCGACGTGCGCGCTGTCGCCTAGCGTAAATGATCCGTTCACGGCCATCTACTGCATAAACTGGCTGACCGCAGCACTGGGCAAATTGGCCGAGCGGGAAATCCCCAGCCGATTCCGCTTTGATGATGCGGGTGAACTGAGAATAGTGGCCGTCCCGGTTGATTTTGAGGCGTTCGCCGACGCGATTTTCGGACAGCTTCGCCCCTATGTTCAGTGTGACAGGAATGCCGCCCTCCATATGTTCGAGACCATGGTCAATCTGATGGCTCAAGTTCCCCACGATATGCAAAAAGCGATTTTACGCCGGCATTTCGAAGATCTCCGCCTCGGCTGCGAGTCCGACCTGCCGCATCCCGAAGACCAGCAGTCGATCAAGCGAATTCTTAAAGACGCTGCCTCACGATGGGGTGCGTGGCCGCGCGAGAATTTTGGTCACGAAAGCGATAAGGCGGACAAAAACTCGTTGGATTCACTGGAGTCATAACAGGACAGATCGAACGCCCTTGCGACACATCGTCACCTTGGTGCTCAAGGTCGGAGACTGTCATATTTCCAGACTTTCGCCATTTGCCTATCAATGTGCAGAGTTCGGCTGCTACAATCCCTCGGGAGGTTGGTTCGGGGGAGGGGATGATCGGCCGCCACCAATTGCCTTATGGGCACCACTATACAAAGCTGCGCGGGAATGGACGATCTCTATCCTCTTATTGAAGCCGAAATTCCGCGACTGC
>CAKZLS010000051.1 GCA_937127205.1 uncultured Rhodospirillales bacterium | reverse complement strand
CCCCCACCCGGCGCATCGCGCCGTCCGGCAAGCGCCGCACTTCGGTTTCTCCGCCCAATGGCGGGCGCGAGAGACCAAACCGGATCAGAGGGCCAACGGCGGTCCCGCGATCCATACCGAGGAGCTAATGGCGGCTCCATAGGGACAAAGGCGTCCGAAGACACGCTGGGAGCGAACCGTTCCGGCGATGCTTTCGGGCGCTTGTTTTTTGAAAGGACCGTGACAATGGGTGCTTTTAGCGACCCCTTCGATCCAAACACGATACTGTGGTCGGGCTGTCCGTGCGGGCAGCACCGAAATATGGCCGAACACCGCGCCGCCATGGGTGGAGCCAATGGCTCGCGCTTCGCGTGCGAGGCCGCCGACACCGAGCCGGCGGCACCATCACTGCAGGCGGTGTCCACGCCTGTTCCCGAAAACAAACCATCCTACGACGACACCGACGCGCTGTTGGAGCGGTGCGTCGAACAGGCGGTGATGAAGGGAATCTTCGGAACCGACGTCAACCGCCGCGGTTTCCTCCGCGCCGTGGGCGGGGCAACCGCGCTCGCCGCGATCTCCCAGATCTTCCCGCTCGACGTCGCTAAGGCGCTGGCCGCCGAAACCAAGGGGGCTCTGGAAAAGACCAAGCTCAATGTCGGGTTCGTCCCCATCACCTGTGCCACCCCCATCATCATGGCCCACCCCATGGGTTTCTATGAGAAATACGGCCTCGATGTGGACGTGATCAAAACGGCCGGCTGGGCGGTATCGCGCGACAAATCGCTTTCGGGGGAATACGACGCGGCCCATATGCTGACGCCGATGCCGCTCGCCATCACCATGGGCGCCGGTTCGGTGGCGACACCATGGACCATGCCGGCGGTGGAAAACATCAATGGCCAAGCGATCACGCTCCACCTGAAGCACAAGGACAAGCGCGATCCTAAGCAGTGGAAGGGGTTCAAGTTCGCCGTTCCCTTCGATTACTCGATGCACAACTTCCTGCTGCGCTATTACGTGGCCGAGCACGGGATCGATCCGGACAAGGACATCCAGATCCGTGTGCTGCCGCCGCCCGAAATGGTGGCCAACCTGCGTGCCGAAAATGTCGACGGGTATCTTTCGCCCGATCCCTTCAATCAGCGCGCGGTCTACGACGGCGTCGGCTTCATCCACATGCTGACCAAAGACATCTGGCTCAATCACCCGTGCTGCGCCTTCGCGGCTTCTCAAGGATTTATCGACGAGAACCCGAATACGTTCCTGGCATTGTTCAAGTCCATCATCGAGGCGACCACGTACGCGTCCGACAAATCCAATCGCAAGGAAATCGCCAAGGCGATCTCGCCGAAGAACTACCTCAACCAGCCTGAAACGGTGGTGGCGCAGGTTCTCACCGGCACCTTTGCGGACGGTCTGGGCAGTGTCCGCAAGGAACCGGACCGTATCGATTTCGACCCTTTCCCGTATCACTCCATGGCCGTCTGGATCATGTCCCAGATGAAGCGGTGGGGGTATGTGGAGGGCGACGTCGATTACCAGACGATCGCCAAGCAGGTGTACCTCGCCACGGACGCACAGAAGGTGATGACGGACATGGGGCTAACGCCGCCCACCGAGACCAGCAAGAAGTACGTGATCATGGGCAAGGAGTTCGACCCTGCTACGCCCGACGCGTACATCGAAAGCTTCGACATCAAGCGGACTTAAGGGAGACGTCATGGCCGCCTCGCTGCGCGCGCGATCACTGGTGCTTTCCGTTGTGCTATTTTGTGTGTTCGTTGCCATCTGGCATTTCGCGGTCCAGACAGGTGGCGACACGGGACCGGCCATGGACCCCGAATATGCCGCCTTGATGGGCGAAACCGCCAAGGGGGGCTCGGCATTGCCGGGCCCCTTACAGGTGGGCGCCGAGTTGTGGAAGCACATCTCCGACCCGTTCTACGATGCCGGCCCCAACGACAAGGGAATCGGCATTCAGCTCGCCTACTCCTTGGGCCGGGTGCTTCTGGGTTTTCTCATCGCCGCCCTGGTCGCCATCCCGCTTGGTTTTCTCGTCGGGATGTCCCCGCTTTTTCATAAGGCGCTGGATCCGTACATCCAGGTGCTCAAACCGATCTCACCGTTGGCCTGGATGCCCCTGGCGCTTTACACGATCAAGGATTCGGAAGTTTCGTCGATCTTCGTGATCTTCATTTGTGCCCTCTGGCCCATGCTGATCAACACCGCCTTCGGGGTGGCCTCGGTCCGAAAGGAATGGCTCAACGTCTCCAAAACCTTGGAGGTGGGCAGCCTGCGCACCGCGTTGCTCGTGATCCTCCCCGCCGCGGCACCCACCATCATGACCGGCATGCGCATCTCCATCGGCATCGCGTGGCTGGTGATCGTCGCTGCCGAGATGCTCGTGGGCGGAACGGGTATCGGCTACTTCGTTTGGAACGAATGGAACAATCTGTCCATCACCAGCATCCTCGTCGCCATCCTGTTCATCGGCCTGATCGGCATGCTGCTAGACCTCGTCCTCGCCTGGGTCGGTCGGCTGGTCGCTTATCAGGAATAACTGTCTCCGGAGAATGCCATGTCGAGTAAGAAACCGCTGATCTCCATCGAGGGACTGACCCGGAGTTTCGCATCGCAGGACAAAGGCGAGGATGCGTTTGCCGTGTTCGAGGACGTCTGGTTCCACGTGAATGAGAGCGAGTTCGTCTGTTTGATCGGACACTCGGGCTGCGGAAAAACCACCCTTCTCAATATCCTCGCCGGCTTGGACACCGCGTCCGAGGGAGCGGTCATCGTCGGCGGGATCGCGGTGGAGGGCCCCAGCCTGGATCGCGCCGTCATTTTCCAGAGCCACGCGCTGATGCCGTGGATGTCGGTCATGGGAAATATTGCTTTCGCGGTCAAATCCCGCTGGCCGGAATGGAACAAGGACCGCATCCGCGAGCATTGTCAGAAGTACATCGACCTGGTGCACCTGACCGGTTCCGAAAACAAGAAGCCATCCCAGCTGTCGGGCGGCATGAAACAGCGGGTGGGCATCGCCCGCGCGCTAGCCATTCAACCGAAAATTCTGCTCATGGACGAACCGTTCAGCGCCCTGGACGCGCTGACCCGCGGCTCGCTCCAGGACGAGACCCTGTCCATCTGCCAAACCACCCGCCAGACCTCTTTCATGATCACCCACGACATCGACGAGGCGATCTTGCTGTCGGACAAGATCGTGCTGATGACCAACGGGCCGGAAGCCAAGGTGTGTGAGATCGTCGAAAATACGTTACCGCGGGAACGAACCCGCAACGACATGCACCACCATGCGAACTACTACCCCATGCGTAATCACCTGCTGGATTTCCTGGTGAACCGCTCCCGGCAGTTCCGCGAAGAACTCGCATCCGCTGACTACGACCCCAGGCACCCGCCGGTGGTGGCTCCCACGGCCGAAAACGCAAGCACGGACCCGGCCGTGTTCGAGAAACCACCACTGGTCAAGACCATCAACGCTTGAACAATCCGTTCTGAAGGAGAGGAAGTTATGAGCCGAATTGAAGTCACCGAAAAAATCGTCGCCGCCAAGTTGGCCAAGGGCCTGTCGTGGGCCGAGATCGCGGAGAAAATCGGCAATGCCAAGGAATGGACCACGTGCGCCCTGCTCGGCCAGATGGCCATGAACGAAGCCGAGTCGAAGGTCGCCGCGGAGATTTTCGATCTCTCGGACGAAGAAGCCAAATGGCTGACCGTGCCACCCTACCGCGGCGCCCTAGGACAAACCGTTCCCACCGACGCGCTGCTCTACCGTTTCTACGAGCTGATCCAGGTCTACGGCCCGGCGATCAAGGGGCTGATCGAAGAGGAGTTCGGCGACGGCATCATGAGCGCCATCGACTTCTCCATGGACATCTCCCGCAAGGAAGATCCCAACGGCGACCGCGTCGTCGTCGTGCTCAACGGCAAGTTCCTCCCCTACAAACGCTATTGAGCGCAGCGAGGGTCCCCCAATGAGCGGGGCCGCCGCTTCGCTTCGCGCGGCCGGTGCAACGGCGTGCCGGTCAAACACTGCAAAACCACGGACAAAGGAGTTCGACGGTTGGACGACACAAAAGTTCCCGTAACCGTGCTCACCGGCTATCTGGGCGCGGGCAAGACAACGCTGCTGAACCGTATCCTGACCGAACAGCACGGCAAAACCTACGCCGTCATCGTCAACGAATTCGGCGAACAGGGTATCGACAACGATCTCGTCGTTGACGCGGACGAGGAAGTGTTCGAAATGAATAATGGGTGCATCTGCTGTACCGTGCGGGGCGATCTGATCAACATCATCACCACCCTGCTCAAGCGCAAGGGCAGCTTCGACGGCATTCTCATCGAAACCACGGGCCTCGCCGATCCGGCGCCCGTGGTCCAGACCTTTTTCGTCGATGAAGACGTGAAGCGGAAGGTTTCGCTGGATTCGGTCGTAACGCTGGTAGACGCCCTCCACTTCCTTGACCGGATCGAGGACGGCCACGAAGCCGTGGAACAAGTGGCCTTCGCCGACATCATCCTGCTCAACAAGATCGATCTGGTCTCCACATACGATCTGGAAAGGGTGGAAGCCCGCATCCGCTCCATCAACCCGCACGCCACCATCCACAAAACCGAGCGGGCCGCCGTGGAACTCGACGGCGTCCTCGGGCAGGGCGCCTTCGATCTGTCCCGCATCCTGGATATCGAGCCGGAACTGCTCACCGGCGAGGACGATCACGAACACGACCAGACCATCACCAGCGTCTCGCTGAAAGTGGACCACCCTCTGGACTCGAGGAAGTTCTCCGCCTGGATCCGTGAGTTGATCCGGACCCGCGGCACCGACATCTTCCGGTCAAAGGGTATACTGTCGCTGGCCGGACAGGAGCGACGGTACGTTTTCCAGGGTGTTCACATGGTCATGGACAGCACCTGGGGCGAGGCCTGGACCACATCGGAACGTGACAGCCGCCTTGTTTTCATCGGCCGCAACCTGGAAGGCGACACCTTGAGGACAGGGTTCGAGGCCTGCACGATAGCGGCATGACCATGCATGACCGCGCCGCACGGATCCTCTCACCGGACGTGGAGACCGCCGTCGAGCAACGGAACGCCTTCGTCATCGGGCAGGCCTTCAACCGCTCGGGCTCGGCC
This sequence comes from uncultured Rhodospirillales bacterium, assembly GCA_937127205.1. GTDB lineage: Bacteria > Pseudomonadota > Alphaproteobacteria > Rhodospirillales > Defluviicoccaceae > CAKZLS01. The sequence goes on along the minus strand of CAKZLS010000051.1, from coordinate 2,201 downwards.
GTTGCCATCATCCTCGGCGACGGCTCGGTGGTCGTCGCCGGCGACCGTGGACTCCAGCCGCTGGCCGAGGCACAAACCATCCCTCTCGACGGCCTCCCGCTATCCCTGGCGCCGGACGTGGACGGAGAAGGATTAGTCGTGGGCACCGACGCCGGAGCGGTGCTTGTCGTATCAGCGGATGGCAACGTTTCGGAAATCCACCGCTTTCCGGGGCGATGGATCCAAATCGTGGCGAGCCATGCCGGCACGCACCTGCGCGTCGCCGCTTCCGGGAGAGAGATCGAGGTGTTCGATGGGGCGGGATGCCATCAGCGAACGGTGTCTGGTCACCCCAGTTCGGTCTCGGGCATGGCGTTTTCTCCCGACGGCACCCGCCTCGCCGTTTCCCATTACAACGGTGTTTCCATCTGGGACTTGACCGACCCCTCGCCTTCACCGACTCAGCTGCAGTGGAAGGGCTCGCAGACCGGTGTCTCCTGGAGCCCCGACGGCCGCTATCTGGTCACCAGCACCCAGGAAAACGAACTCCATTGCTGGAACCTTGACCAGAACCGCGACATGCGCATGAGCGGCTACCCGTCGAAGGTGCGCGCCATGAGTTGGTGCCCGAACGCGTCGTATCTGGCCGTCGCCGGCGCCGACGTGGTCACGAGCTGGTCGTTCGAAGGCGGTGGTCCCGAAGGCAAGCCACCGCTGGAATTCGGCTACGTGTTCGAGGGAACCGTCACCTGCGTGGCCGCCCACCCCTTTGAAAAGTCCGTTGCCGGCGGTTATAGCGACGGCACTGTCCTGATCGGCGATATCGCCTCGGGCGACGCCATCATCGCCAAGGCGCCGTCCGGCGGCGCCGTGACCGCCATCGCATGGTCTCCCGATGGAAGCATTCTCTTCGCCGGCACCGAACAGGGAGAAATCGCTCGGATCCGCGTCGTCGGTCGGGTATCCGGGCGCCGCGACGCCGCCGAGCAGGCCTTCATCAACGCCGGCGCCGGCACAACCGCGCCGGAGACCGCGCCTCTGATCTCCGATTGCGGATCCACCGAGTGCACTGCGGATGAAGCCGGATCCGGAACGGCGTCATGAACCCGGGCCGTTTCCTTGGTGCGGAAGCGGTGCAAGGGAAAACAGAAACGGCTGACCGGCGCGCATGGCCGATCGAGCCCCTCGCGGGGTTCTTCCGCTGCGCTTGGAGCGAAAGTGATATCCGACCGCGTATTTCATCTCGATCGGATGTTGCCTTCGGACGCTATGTCACGGCATAAAGCCACAATTGCGCCCGTTTCGATTGGGGGCGGGAAAATAGGAGTATGTGAGAATGAAGGGCGCGCTTCGGTTGTTGGTGTTTGCCGTCGCTATGAGCGGAGCTATGGGTGGCGGAGCCGCTTCAGCGAACCCGGGCGACTTGAAGGCCTTTTTCGGAACCTATGCGGGTGAGTCTCTCATGCCCAGCGTGGAGTTGACGCCGCGCGACCTCAGGGTATCCATCGCGCCGGCGCCGGCGGACGGCTTCACCATCGAATGGCATACCACGCTGTTCAAGTTCCGTGAACCACAGCGGCGCAAATCTCAGTTGCTGGAATTCCGCCCCACCGCCGACAATCCGTCCATGTACTACGTGGTGCCGCCGGACGGCGCCGTGGGAAGCGGCGGAGGCCCCGAGCCGACGGCGGGCACGCTGGGCGGCGCGCCCTACGCCTGGGCCTATGTCCAAGGCCGGCTCATGACGATCCACGTAATGACCATCATCGACCGGGGCGGCTACGTGATACAGACCTACGAACGGAGATTGACCCACACCGGCATGTCCCTGGCCTTCGTCAGGGTCCAAAACGGCACGGTCGAACAACGCCTGTCCGGCCGGCTCAACCGCGTTAACGGCTGAGGATCACTCAGGGGAAGATCAGGGGTAGCGGCGCAGGTGCACCCATCCATAGGTGCTGATGAGGTCGCCTAGGTGCAGTAAAGCGGCTGTCGCGTAGACCGCTGTCGAAGCGCATTGCTAGCCAAGGGCGGACTTGGCTGACTGCTGCACGGCACGCTTGCCCGATGGCGGCTTCTGGATAGGATAGCGGAAACTCGTATCAGGGGCGGCAATGTCGGGCGAATACCCTATCTTTACACTCTTTTTACATGAAAAAATTCACGTCTAATACCAAACGTCTGAATTTCTGACTCTCAATCTGGGTTTTCACGACTTCACG
>CAKZLS010000050.1 GCA_937127205.1 uncultured Rhodospirillales bacterium | reverse complement strand
CAGAATGAAAATCATCAGCGCCGTTGCCCAGAACGCCGACAGTCCGGGCGATAGCCGCTCCACCATGAGGGCCCACACCAGGACCACCACCGGCAGGAGATAATGCAACCCGACCCGGACCGTTGGTTTCGATTCCGGCAGTTCCACAATGGGCGAATTGGGATCTTCCATCTTCAGCTCCGGATAACCCGAGCCAAAACGGAGCAGCGCCAAGTAGGCAACGAACAGCGCGACGACGATGATGTAAATAGCGCTGTCGGGGGCGACACCCTTGATCCAGCCAAGCCCGTAGTAGACGGCGGCCGCGATCCCGGTGATGATGATGAAGCCCAGCAGCATGTTCATTATCCGGATCAGCCAAGGCTGGACGACGCCGGGCTTGGGCAGGCCCTGCATGTTGGCCTTCATGGCTTCCAGGTGGACGATGTAAACCAGCGCGATGTAGGAGATGACCGCAGGCAAGAAGGCGTGTTTGATCACCTCGGTATAGGAAATCCCGACGAACTCCACCATCAGGAACGCGGCGGCGCCCATTACCGGCGGCGTGATTTGACCGTTGACCGAAGACGCCACTTCAACGGCGCCGGCCTTTTCGCGGCTGAAGCCGACGCGGCGCATCAGCGGTATGGTGAACGTGCCGGTGGTGACAACGTTGGCGATGGACGAACCGGAGATCAGTCCGGTCATGGCCGACGCCACCACCGCGGCCTTGGCCGGGCCTCCGCGGAGATGACCGAGCAGCGAAAACGCCACCTGGATGAAGTAGTGGCCGGCGCCGCCCTTATCGAGAAGCGCGCCAAACAGCACGAACAGGAAAACGAAGCTGGTGGAAACGCCCAGCGCGACGCCAAACACGCCTTCGGTGGTGATCCATTGATGGTTGACGACCCCGTCCAGGCTGACACCTTGGTGGGCGAGCATCCCGGGCATGTAAGGCCCGGCGAAGGTGTAGCCGAGAAAAACCATGGCGAGAATCATCAGCGCCGGTCCGAGTGACCGCCGTGTCGCTTCCAGAAGCAGCACCATGCCGACGCAAGCCACAACCACATCCATGGTGTTGGGAAGACCAGGGCGTTGTGAAATCTCGTTATAGAACAGGAAGAGGTAACCGGCGCAAAAAGCTCCGACGAGGGCGAAAATCCAATCCAAGATGGGGATATAGGTGCGCGGCGAGCCCTTCAGCGCCGGAAAACCGAGATAAGCGAGAAAAATCGCGAAGGCCAAGTGGATCGATCGTGCCTCGGTGGAATTGAACACACCAATGTCGAACATGAACGGAAGCGGTGAAGCGATCCACACCTGGAACAGCGCCCAGGCCAGTGCGGCGCCGAGAAAAATCCGTCTAGCAATACCAGAAGGATTACGTCCCCCCGTGTCCGTTTCAGCGACCAGGTCGTTCAGGTTCTGACCAGATTCGCGCTTGGCATTGTCGCGCACGGCTTCGTTCGCGTTGCTCATCTCACCCCGTCCATTTCCCTGTTGTTCTCCAGAGACCGGTGACACCAGTCCAAGGACATTTTTAAAGCAAAAAAACGCGCCATCTTAGCGTGGCTGATCGCCGGTCGTCACGACACCCGCCATTCCGAGCGGATCCCGCCGTCGTGTCGAAGTGCCGGGCGGGAGCGACAGCGCCGCTGCCGCCCGGCAGGGTCGTTTACATCATATTTTTTTCTTTGAAGTACTTGGCCGCGCCGTCATGCAGAGGTGCAGACAGGCCATTTTTGATCATGTCTTCCGGCTTAAGGTTCGCGAACGCCGGATGCAGTTTTTTGAACCGATCGAAGTTCTCGAAGACCGCCGAAACCACCGCATAAACGGTTTCCGGATCGGTATCGGTCGAGGACACGAAGGTCGCTAGAACGCCGAAGGTTTCGACGTCTTCATCGGATCCCTTGTACATGCCGCCCGGGATGGTGGCCTTGGCATAGAAAGGATTGGCTTCCACCAGCCCGTCGATCACCTCGCCAGTCACCGGTACCACTACCGAGTCGCAAGACGTTGTCGCTTCCTGAATGGAGCCGCTCGGGTGTCCGACGGTGTAGATGATGGCATCCACTTTGTTGTCGCAAAGAGCGGCCGACTGCTCGGCGGCTTTCAGCTCGGACGCCAAAGCGAAGTCTTCCATCGTCCAGCCCATCTTATCCATCAGCACCTCCATGGTGCCGCGTTGACCGGAACCGGGGTTGCCGATGTTGACCCGCTTGCCCTTGAGGTCTTCGAACTTGGTGATGCCGGAATCGGCGCGCGCCACCACGGTGAAGGGCTCCGGATGAACCGAAAATACGGCTCTGAGTTCAGGATAGGCCCCCTGATCCTCGAACTTGCTTTTGCCTTCGTAGGCATTGAATTGCCAATCGGATTGGGCAACGCCCATGTTCCGCGCACCGGAGCGGATCGAATTGATGTTATCGATGGAACCACCGGTAGACGGCGCCGTGCATTTGATGCCGTGTTCGCCCGAATCGCGGTTGACCAACTTGCAGATGGACTGGCCGACAACGTAGTACACGCCGGTCTGGCCGCCCGTACCAATGGTGACAAACTTTTCTTCGGCGGCCTGAGCATCGCTGCCGAAAACGGTCGCGGCCATCGACACGGCGAAAGCCGCGCCCAGGGCCAAAAGGTTAGTTTTTTTCATTTTAATCGTCCTTCCCTAGCGTTTTCATCGTCAACCCCTCATAGCGGATCGCGCCTTGGTTCTATTTGCCAATGCCGTGGGGTGACTGAAGATTGCCCGTCGAAAGCCGATGTTCGTTCACCAATAAAGTTCAAAGGTTGGGTAAACAACGTCGCACTTCCATGGGGCACAGACTCCTAAGAGGGTGGTTGAACAGAAAACCTTATAATGTTGCGATCAAATTCACAAGTAAGGAGAGCGAGAGCACTTTTCTAGGTATTTCGCCGCTGTCTGCGTCGCTTGTTTCTGAGCGGACACCACGATGGCATCGCCGGTTGATGCTGACAATTCCCTTTTTAGGATAGTGTTATTCCACCTCGAGGGGGGTGAAAATATTGGCGGACGGCCGCCACAGGTTGCCCCTTGTGACGGCCATCACAGCGATGAGCCAGTGATCCCGGTATAACCGAGGCTGTCAGGGAGCCCCCCCCCCATCTCTGACACCCCCTTATACCGGGGGCAGCCGGGCCGCAATGGCCCGGCTTTCTCCGTTCTGGAGTGACCTTTTCCGCGCATAGTCGATACCGCTACGGTCTATTCCAGCCGATGATTGCTGCCGTCGGGCAATGCACAAAGAGCACCAATCACGAGGTTGCTTTGCAACGGGAAGAAATGCGGTTATTGTCTCGCGGAAACGCGCCATGGTGCTGTCGTTGGGCCGGGAAGCGTGTTCAATCTCACGAGGACGAGAGAAGTCGCTGTGACTGCAGTAAGGATTTATCAGCCAGCCAAGACCGCAATGCAGTCGGGCCGCGCCAAGACGCATCAATGGGTGTTGGAATTCGAGCCCGGTACGGCGCGGTTTACGGATCCGCTGATGGGCTGGACCGGTTCGTCCGACACCCGGGCGCAATTGCGCTTGAACTTCGATAGTCGCGAACAGGCAATAGCCTATGCGGAACGTAAGGGACTGGAGTATACGGTCCAACAACCGCAAGTTCGGAGAATTCGGCCAAAGAACTACGCTGAGAATTTTACCAGTCGGCGGATGTGATCTTTGTTGCCGCTGCGCGGGCGCCCGTAGCTCAGCTGGATAGAGCACGAGCCTTCTAAGCTTGGGGTCGCAGGTTCGAATCCTGCCGGGCGCGCCATTCCTTCAGGAATGGTCGCTCTATTCAAAAATACGAGCTCGAACTCTGTTGAAACCGCCGCCCGGAAACATTAAAAATTCCAGAGAATAATCAGTGGGATAAGGGGACAGAGACCGGGGAAAACGGACGGGTGAGTGCCATTACCCGCCATGCCGGCTGCAAGTCGCTGCCCGGCGATCATGTGTCTTCATATGGGTCACACGCGTCGTCTGTATCGGAGAGGCGGGGACCCTTGAAACCGTTGGAGGTATTGAATGACGACCCAGCTATTGTTCTATGAGCGTGCCGTACCGCTTTCGAAGGAACGACATGCCGACTGGTCCGTGGAAACGGGCGGGGACTACTCGTTCGCTCGTCACGTGAACGCGGTTCCGCTGTTGGCAACGGAGATTCCTGCCGCGGCCGCGGAATATGCCATCGTGTTTACCGGGAATGCCGAGGCGGTCATGCCAGCCGCGCTGCTCGGCATTCGCAATGACGAGAACGTTTTCCTGACGGATAGCGGCGGCTGGCAAGCCAAATACATTCCGGCATTCGTGCGACGCTACCCGTTTGTGTTTTCGAGCACCGGCAACGGCGCGACATTCACGCTATGCCTCGACGAGGAGTTTTCAGGCTGCAACCAGGAGGGGCGCGGGCAGCGGCTGTTTAACGACGAGAGCGAAGCAACTCCTTACCTCGATCAGATTCTAACTTTTACCAAAAATTTCCAGGCACAGTACGACCCCACCGTGAGCTTCTGCAAAAAGCTGACGGATTTGAAGCTTCTAGACCCCATGAAGGCGCAAATTAAATCCAAGGATGGTGCGGAGATGTCGCTCGGCGGCTTCATGGCGGTGAACCGGGATCGCTTGAAGGCGTTGCCGGGCGAAACCTTGTCTGAACTGGCGAAGACCAACGAACTGGAATTAGTGTATCTGCAACTCGCCTCCATGAGGAACGTCTCTTTGATGGCTGAGAGGGTGATGTCGAAGGAAGACGCGGCCAAAGGGGAAACGGCCCCGCATTAGCGTTTGAGGTGCGGCGTTGATCCCGCGGATTTCGGGTTGGGGACGAACGGTCCCCGGCCAAGCCATCGGAATGGTTCCACCAAGGCGGATAGGCCTGTAGGCTGAGGAAACACGTCAGCCTAGTGGTTTGGATCAGACATATGGTACCCATCCGACGACCTTGCGAGTGTCCTG
>CAKZLS010000049.1 GCA_937127205.1 uncultured Rhodospirillales bacterium | reverse complement strand
TGGTCAAGCGCCGGGAATGCTTAAACTGCATGGCGTAAATTTCTGAGTGTTATCTCCTCATCCACCACGACATCCCCATCGACAAATCGGGCCTTTGGAAGCACGAGAAACGCTCGAAATGTCTTTCGGGTAAACCGCTGTTTGGCCGGTATGTGCCGGAGGTCAACCGCGCAGGTTAAGAGTCTTAACTTTCCTGTAGCCACTCCATGGCCATGTCGTGCTGATCCAGCGTGAAGAAACGCACATCGGCGCGCTTGGCCACGTCTTCGAGACGATCCTGCTCGCCATGCCATTTGGCATCGGCGACGACGGCGACGCGATGGATAACGTCGCTCAGCGTCTTGCCCATGATGGTGCCGACGGTCTTGGCGCCTAGCTCCCAGCCCTCCAAATGCCGCCAGTCGTGCAAAACGCGAATACCCCCTCCGGTGCCGCCCGAAAGACGCACGCCGACTTGGGGGTAGCGCTCCTGAAGACTGTCCATCGCACTCTCCATGTCTGCTTCGGAGACCATACCCTGCATTTCGATGGTCAGAATCCGCGTCGCCTCGTCGGTGGTGACCTTGATCATTGCTTTCCTCCAAAATCCCTCCAGCTTTGACTGGTGGGTTTATCATATTCTTCAACAGGATCGCTAGAATTCGCTAGAATACGCCATGGCCCGAACGCCCCGCAAAGCCACACCGCAATCGTTGGAGAACGCCGCGCTCTTTTACCTGGGGCGGTTTGCGTCGTCGTCCGAGAACCTGCGCCGGGTGCTGATGCGCCGGGTGGAGCGCTCGGCGCGCCTGCATGACACGGACCGCGACGAGGGCAGGGAAGCGGTGGACCGCATCGTGGTCCGGTTTCAGGCGTCGGGCCTGGTGGACGATCGAGCCTATGCCGAGGGCCGCGCCCTGGCACTCCACCGTCGCGGCGTGCCGGCCCGGGGCATTCGCGCCCGTCTGGTTGAGAAGGGCGTGGCGCCCGACCATATCGAGGAGGCTCTAGCGAGCTTGGCCGAAACCGGCGACAACACGGACATGGCCGCCGCGGTCAACCTGGCACGGCGCCGACGGCTGGGCCCCTATCGAGCGCCGTCCGTCCGGGCCGAGCTGCGGGAGAAGGATCTGGCGGCGCTGGCCCGCGCGGGGTTCTCCTATGACATCGGCCGGCGCATCGTCGATGCGGAAACACCGGAGGATTTGGAACCGACTGATTAAGGGACGAGCGGCCCTTGCCAAAGGCGCTACGCTAGGCACAATGGCACACGCAAGAACGTGGAAGGGGAACTCATGACCGTCACCATCTATCACAACCCGCGCTGTAGCAAATCGCGCGCGACCTTGGCCTTGCTGCAGGAAAAGGGGATCGAGCCCACCATCGTCGAGTATCTTAACACGCCGCCCAGCGCCGACGAGTTGCGCCGTATTGTCGGCATGCTGGGGATGAAACCGCGCGATCTCATGCGTCCCAAGGAGGCCCGCGAGGCCGGGCTCGGCGATCCGAACCTGGGAGACGACGCCGCCATCGCCGGCATGGTGGCCAATCCCATCGTCATGGAGCGGCCCATCGTGGTTAACGGTGACGAGGCGCGCATCGGACGTCCACCGGCCCAGGTCCTGGAAATCGTATAGAAACGCCGGTTAGAGCTGGCGCATGGACCGCGGACGAATGGGCGTCGCGCCGGCGCGGGCGGCGGCGACGATGGCCATCAGCCGGTCGCGGTCGCGCGGCAGATTGCCGGCCAGCGCTAGGCAGTTGGATGCATGGTTGGATCGGAAAATCACCGGTGACGCGGGATCGAGACTGGCAAGCAAATGTTCCTGTTCGGCCAAGACGCCGTCGTCGTCCTGCCACTGGAAAGGCTCGCCATAGCGGGCGAACCGGGTCATGAAATCGTCGACCACGCCGTCATCGAGATAGAGCTGAAGCGTGGACAAGTACGTGGGCGGCGCGGCGTTGATCAGTTCGGCGGTACCCTTGATGTGCTCGCGCCACAGTCCGCGCCCGCCGAGGCCGAGGATCACCGTCGCCGAAACCTTGAGTCCGGCCGCGCGGGCATTCTCCAGGGCCGAGATCATGGTCTTCTGGGTGGCGCCCTTGCGGATCCGCTTGAGGATCTCGTCGGAGCCGGACTCGACACCGAAATAGACCTGGGTCAGCCGGTTGTCCCGGAGCGCCCGCAGCTCGTCCACCGTCTTGTGATTGAGATTGATGGGAGTGGCGTAGGATGTCACCCGCTGCAGTGCAGGGAAGGTGGTCGCCAACCGTTCGAGGATCTTGAGCAGATCGTCGGTGGGCAGCGCCAGCGCGTCGCCGTCGGCAAGGAACACGCGATGGCCGTCGGGCCACGACCGAGCGGCCGCGTCGATATCGGCGAACACCTCGT
>CAKZLS010000048.1 GCA_937127205.1 uncultured Rhodospirillales bacterium | reverse complement strand
GTGGCGGATGGGGTGGGATTCGAACCCACGAGACCCTTGCGGGCCTGCCGGTTTTCAAGACCGGTGCCTTCAACCGCTCGGCCACCCATCCTCATAAGAGCACAGTGCTGAACGCCAGCGCTGCTTGCCGGACCGGACGCCGGGCGGCCGGTTACGTTCGGCCGGGAAATTACCCGTCGCGTGTCCATCCCGCAAGCGGCGAAGCATGGTTCCTGGGCATCGGCAGTCGCAGGTGTCGCATCGCTGCCACCGCACTGACGACTGTGCTTCGGCGGCGGGATAGAGTAAATTAATGGAACAATCCCGTCTGGCTAATGTTATTCCGAGGCTTGCACCATGACCGACGAGGCGCTGAGCCAGCTTCAGCAACAGATGATCGAGATCATTGCCGCGCACGCGGTTCTCGCGCGCGAACAGATCGGCAGGGAAACTTTGGACGAACGGGTCCTCAAGGCCATGGCCCGGGTCCCGCGCCACCAGTTCGTTCCCGTGGAGTTCACGGCTTACGCCTATGCCGACCATCCGCTCCCCATCGGTTTCGACAAGACCATGTCGCAGCCGTTCATCATCGCACTGATGACGGATCTACTCGATATCCAGCCCACCGACACGGTTTTGGAGATTGGCACCGGCCTCGGGTATCACGCCGCGATTCTCGCTGAGCTTGCCGCTCACGTGTACACCGTGGAAATCGTCGAGGAACTGGCGCAACAAGCGGAGAGGCGGTTGGAGCCAATGGGATATACCAACATTGAGGCGCGGGTGGGTAACGGCCAATACGGTTGGCCGCAGAACGCCCCATTTGAAAAAATTCTGGTATGCGCGGCCTCTGAATTGATCCCCGCCCCTCTGATTTCCCAACTGAAGCCGGGCGGGAGGATGATCGTTCCCACCGGCATTCCAGACGCGCAGTCGCTTCTCCTCGTGACCAAAAACGGCGACGGCAAAATCGCGACAAAAGAAGTCCTGCCGGTCCGGTTCGCGCTCCTGGAAACAGGCAGCTGAACTCGCCAAGCGATGGCCGGAGAAAGCGCGGCCGCCCGTCCGGACGCGCGACCGGGACGCACAATCGCCCATCCAGATTCCCTGAACAGCGATGAAGCCCCTCATTCTCACCGTATTTCAGCGAACAGACGCTCATTTTAAGGGCGGAGCTTCATATCGATGGAAAGTATCTTTTAATGATACATCGTAGATGGTTATAAATTTTATCTCATAAAATAATTGAAGTAATTTCCGTTGCCGATATTACCCCTTTGTGGCAGATAGGGGGATGATGATGAAGTGTCCTGCACCAAAGGTTGAGTAATGGTCAAAGGCCTGGTCCCTCGTGTCCGAGTGTCGGCTTTGCAGCCGCTTATGCTTGCGGGGGGATTGTTAGCGGCGGGATTGGTCGCGGGACCGGCGCTGGGAGCGGACGACTTTGAGCGGTGGCTTAATGGCGTGAAACAGGAAGCGTTGGCGGCCGGCGTCAGCGAAGGTACCGTGGACCGGGCGCTGGCCCGAGCGCAGCCCATCCCGCGGGTCGTCCAACTCGACCGCCGGCAACCGGAGTTCACTCGAACATTTTGGCGGTACATCGAGGGAAGGGTTACTCCCGAGCGTATCCGGCGTGGACGGCAAGAGTTGGCCGCAAACAAGCCGCTGCTAGATCTTGTCAGCCGTCACTACGGTGTGCAGCCGCGCATCCTCGTGGCGCTGTGGGCTTTGGAAAGCAACTTCGGCGACAACACCGGCGGCTTCGACGCGGTCTCGGCGCTGGCAACGCTGGCGCATGACAACCGCCGCGGCGCGTTCTTCCGCAAGGAGCTTCTGACCCTGCTGAAAACCATGGACGAAGGCGATATCCGAATCGATGCCATGAGTTCATGGGCGGGCGCCATGGGACAGCCGCAATTCATGCCCACAACGTACGAGGGGTATGCCGTCGATTTCGACGGTAACGGCCGGCGTGATTTGTGGAACAGCTTGGCCGACGTTTTCGGGTCGGCGGCCAACTATCTGAAGGCCGCCGGCTGGCAGCCAAACCAAACCTGGGGCAGGGAAGTACTTCTACCGCCCGGGTTCGACCATTCGCTCGCGGAACTCGACGTTAAAAAACCGGTTTCGGAATGGGCGGCACTCGGCGTTCGCGACGCGCGAGGGCGGCCGCTGCCGGATCCCGATGTTGAGGCGTCAATCATCCTGCCGGGTGGCGTGTATGGTGCGCCAGCATTTATGATTTATCCCAACTTCCGCACCATCATGGCGTGGAATCGCTCCATCCTTTATGCCATAGCCGTTGGCCACCTGGCGGACCGAATAGCGGGCGGTGGGCCCTTCGTAACCCCCCGTCCGGCGCGGGAAGAAGCGCTATCGACGTCTCAAGTAAAAGAGATCCAGTCGCTGCTCATCAGCAACGGCTTCGAGGTCGGCGAGGCGGATGGTGTCGTCGGTCCGAAAACACGCGGAGCGATCCGGGCCTATCAAAAGTCGGCGCGGCTACCCGCCGACGGCTTCCCGACCGTTGCGCTTCTGGAAAACCTGCGCCTGACCGCGCGCAACTGATAAGGTATATCGAGCTAAACCCTGCGATAATGGGAAATACGGTGACGAGGAGATACGATGAGAATGACCGTTAAATCTGGCCTGAGCGTGGGGGCGCTGATCGTTACAGTTCTGCTTGCTGGTTGCGCCGATACACCCGGCTCCGGCCCAACATCTCAATCCGTGAAACGGGACACGCCGTCCGCTCCCGGCACCGTGGGCCGATACAAGGTCGGCAAGCCCTACCAAATCAAGGGCACATGGTATCATCCGGAGGAAGATTTCGGATACGAGGAAGTTGGGATGGCGTCCTGGTATGGCCGCCGATTCCATGGCCGGTCCACCGCTAATGGCGAAAGGTACGACATGAACGCCATGACCGCGGCCCACCGGACACTACCGTTGCCCTCCATCGTACGGGTAACCAACCTCTCCAACGGACGCAGCGTAAAACTGAGGGTCAACGACCGCGGGCCGTTTGCAAAGCAACGCATCATCGATGTATCGCGCCGGGCCGCTCAGGAGCTCGGCTTCAAAAACAAAGGCGTTACCCGCGTTCGGGTGGAGATTCTCGCCGAAGAGAGTCAAATGCTGGCGGGAAGAAACGGGGGACGGACGACAAGCCGTTCTCGCGTAAGATCAAGGCCGGATCCGGCGGTGGCCGCCCTGAACCGCAAGCAGCTGGCCGCGGCAAAATCCAGGTACTCAAGGCCGAGCGTTGCCAGGCCTTCGGTCGCGGCACCGGCGGCGGCTCGCACCAGAAAGGTGTATCGGGCTTCGGCCTCAACACCTGTCGGCACCCGAACCTACATTCAAGCGGGTTCCTTTTCGGACCGCAAAAACGCGCATCGTGTCCGCTCCCGGTTGTCGGGTCTGGGGCCGGTCGAGGTGCGTCCGTTGCAAGTCGGCGGGCGTAGCTTCTATCGCGTGCGCTTAGGACCCCTGCCGTCCGATGACCATGCCGACGCGGTGTTGGCCGATGTGATCCGGGCCGGATATCCCACGTCACGGATCGTAAGCGAATGAGGGCAGGGGACAGGGGCCCCTTCTTTTTCTTGACCCGGCGCTTTAGACTCCGGTTCCTTCGTTCAGGCTGATCGGTCTGAAAATAAAGCGGAAAAGGCAGAAGACATGGCGGACAGCAGGTCAATGGTTCAACGTTTGCGATACGCATCTCTGATCGCGCCAATGGTGGCGCTATTGGCTCTTGTCGGAGCCGCTCCCCAGGCGAACGCCTTCGAAACCTCGGCTCGGGAAGCCTTGCTCCTCGACGTGTCCACCGGAACGGCGCTGTTCGAGAAGAACCCGGATCAGCTCATGCCGCCGGCGTCCATGAGCAAGATGATGACCACCTACATGATCTTCGACGGGCTGAAGAAGGGCGAGCTGAAGCTGGACGACACCTTCACGGTGAGCGCCAATGCCTGGAAAAAAGGTGGCGCCGCCAGCGGCGGTTCCACCATGTTCCTGAAGCCCGGCGAAGTGGTCACACTTGAGGATCTCATCCGTGGCATTGTCATCCAGTCGGGCAACGATGCGTGTATTGTCGTAGCCGAGGGACTGGCCGGAAGCGAGGAGGCGTTCGCCGAGAAAATGACGGCCAAGGGGAAGGAAATTGGTCTTCTTAACACCACCTTCCGCAACGCCACCGGACTGCCCCATCCCGAGCACAAGACAACCGCGAGGGACTTGGCCACACTGGCCTACCGGACGATCGTCGATTCGCCTGACTACTACGCCTACTATGCGGAGAAAGAATTCACCCACAACGGGATCCGCCAGGGCAACCGCAATCCGCTTTTGTACAAAGATGTCGGCGCGGACGGACTGAAGACCGGACACACCAACGAGGCCGGCTATGGGCTGACCGCATCGGCGACACAGGGGGACCGGCGCCTGATCCTGGTACTCAACGGCCTGCCCAGCATGAAGTCTCGCTTCGAGGAGTCCGAGCGTCTCATGTCTTGGGGCTTCCGCGAATTCGACACCTACACCTTGTTCGAGCCAGGCGAGCAGGTTTCCGAGGCGGAAGTTTGGCTCGGCAACGAGAAAACCGTGCCCCTGGTCATTCCCGAAGGTCTGACGGCGACGCTTTCGCGCGAGGGCCGCAAGGACATGGAAGTCAAGGTCTCGTACGACGGCCCCATCCGCGCTCCCATCGTGGCGGGCGACTCGATCGCCACGCTTACGGTAACGGTTCCCGATATCAGCCCCATCGAGGTTCCCTTGGCCGCCGGTGCCAGCGTCGAAGAAATGGGATACATGGGCAAACTGGCCATTGCCTTGAAACAATTCATTGCAAGCGCCACCGACTGACACGCTCGGTGGTTCCATGCGCGGAAAGTTCATCACACTCGAAGGCGGCGAAGGCACCGGAAAATCCACCCAGGCCAAGCTGCTGGCCACCCGGCTCAAGGACTCGGACCGCGCTGTGGTCGCAACACGTGAGCCTGGCGGCGCGGCGGGCGCGGAGGAAATCCGCGCGCTGCTGGTAAGCGGCGCTACCGGACGATGGTCAGCCATGACGGAAGCCTTGTTGCATTGTGCCGCGCGCCGCGATCATCTTGACAACACCGTTCTACCAGCGTTGGAGCGGGGCGATTGGGTCCTTTCCGACCGGTTTGCCGACTCCACGATGGCTTACCAGGGGTACGGCCATGAGTTGGGCCGCGATGTGGTTTCGCGTCTACACGATCTGGCGGTCGGCGGCTTCACGCCGGCCCTGACGTTGATCTTCGATCTTCCGGTGGAGGTCGGTCTCCGCCGCGCTGGTGTTCGGGTGGCAGGCGGGAAGGGGATCGGATCGCCTGTCGAGGACCGTTACGAACGCATGGATCCGGCGTTTCACCGCCGCTTGCGCGATGGGTTTCTGGATATTGCCCGGCGCGACTCCGGCCGGTGCGCGGTGATCGACGCCGATCAATCGATTGACGCCGTCCACCGCGCCGTGATTGAGGCGGTCAATGCGCGGCTGGGAGCGGGGCTGTGAACGAAAGCGTTCCGGAGGGGCTGGAGCGCTACGGCTGGCCGCCGCCGCCGAGGGTGAATTGGACTCTGACCGGTCATGGCGAAGCGGAACGGGAGCTGAGCGCTGCTTTCGAGTCCGGTCGTCTCGCCCACGCTTGGTTAGTTACGGGGCCACGCGGGATCGGCAAGGCGACCCTCGCTTTTCGGTTCGCCCGGTTCGTCCTGAACAGCGGTGCCGCAAGTGCGGAACCCGATATGTTTGGAGCACCCGCAGAGCCGATTTCTCCGCAGCCCGGAGGCCTTTACGTGGATCCGGCGCTCCCGCTGTTTCGCAGGGTGGCGAGCGGCGGCCATTCGGACCTGTTCACCGTGGAGCGGCGGCTCGACCCAAAGCGGAACAAAGTGCGGACGGAGATCACGGCCGAGGACGTTCGTGAGATCCGTCCCTTCTTGTTCGCCACCGCCGCCGAAGGCGGTTGGCGCGTCGTCGTGATCGATAGCGCCGACGAAATGAATCGTCATGCCGCCAACGCGGTACTGAAGGTGCTGGAGGAACCGCCCCGGAAAACCTTACTCCTGCTTGTCAGTCACAATCCGGACCGCCTGTTGGGGACCATTCGATCCCGCTGCCGCAAGCTCGCGCTCAAACCTTTGAGCGACAGCGAGGTGGCCGCTCTTGTCGCCCTTTACAATCCGGACATCCAGACCGCGGACGCCGCTCGGTTGGCGCGCCTCGCCGGCGGCAGCATCGGCCATGCTCTGGGGTTGGCCGAATTCGGTGGTCTCACGCTGTATTCTTCCCTGACGGCGCTGCTGGCCAGCCTGCCGAACCTGGATACGGTGGCGCTGCACCGGTTGGGAGATCTCGTTGCCAAGGGTGCTGCGAACGAAACCTTCCAAACCGTTGCCGAGCTTTATCGCGGCTGGCTGGCGCGGCTGATCCGTCACGCGGCGGCCGGCGGGCCAGCGGAGGCGACTATGGATGCCGATGCGGAGGAGGAGCGCGCGCTGTTAGAGCGTCTGGCGCCTTCCGCTCCCCTTGATCGATGGCTGGAGGTGTGGGAAAAGACCAATCAGCTTCTGGCCCGGACCGAGAGCGCCAATATGGATCGCAAGCAGGTGTTGCTGACGCTCTTTCTCGATCTGGCCGATGCAACGCAATCCCGGTCCCGCTGAGCGGGCCGAAGCTCTCTTCCCCACGAGGTAACACTGCCATGTCCGGGCGTCCGTCATACTACGTCACCACGCCCATCTATTACGTCAACGACTCGCCGCATATTGGTCACACCTATACGACGCTGGCTTGCGACGTTCTCGCCCGGTTCAAGCGGTTGGATGGATACGAGGTCAAATTCCTGACCGGTACCGACGAGCACGGCCAGAAGGTGGACAAGGCGGCGGAGGCGGCGGGGGTTAGCCCCAACGAATTCACCGACAAGGTATCGCAGAATTTCCGCGATCTGCTGGCGGTGATGAATTTCACCAACGATGATTTCATCCGGACCACCGAGGAACGTCACAAGCATGCGTGCCAAGCGCTGTGGCAGCGGCTGCTGGAACGCGATGAGATTTATCTGGGGAGCTACGCCGGCTGGTACGCGGTGCGCGACGAGGCGTTCTACACCGAAAGCGAACTGGTGGACGGGCCCAATGGCGACAAACTGGCGCCAAGCGGAGCGCCGGTGGAGTGGGTAGAGGAGCCCAGCTATTTCTTTCGCCTGTCGGCCTGGCAGGAAAGGCTGCTCCGGTTCTACGATGACAATCCCGAGTTCGTTCTGCCGCAAACGCGTCGCAACGAAGTCGTCAGCTTCGTCAAGGGCGGCTTGCAGGATCTGTCGGTCTCCCGCACGACGTTCAAATGGGGCATTCCGGTTCCGGGAGACCCGGACCACGTCATGTACGTGTGGCTGGATGCCTTGACCAACTACATCACCGCCATCGGTTTCCCGGACGCCGAAAGCGAGTCATTCCAAACATATTGGCCAGCCGACCTGCACATGGTGGGAAAAGATATCTTGCGGTTCCACGCCGTTTACTGGCCGGCGTTTCTCATGGCCGCCGGTCTCGAGCCGCCGAAACGAGTGTTCGCCCACGGCTGGTGGACCATCGAGGGCCAGAAAATCTCGAAATCGCTGGGCAACGCCATCGATCCCCTCGAGCTGGTGGATACCTACGGCCGCGATCAAGTGCGCTATCTGTTGCTGAGAGAAGTGCCGTTCGGCAACGATGGCGATTTTTCTCACCAAGCCGCCATCGGCCGCATCAACGGCGAACTGGCCAACGACCTTGGCAACCTGGCGCAGCGCGTACTGTCCATGGTCGCCAAAAACTGTGGCGGGTCGGTGCCGGAGCCCGGACCCTACAATGACGACGACCGCGAATTGTTGGCATCGTGCGAACGACTGCTCGACGCCGTTCGCTCGTCGATGGACGCCCAGGCGTTTCACGAAGCTTTGGAGGCCATCTGGACAGTCGTCCGGGCTGCCAATGGATATGTGGACCGCCAAGCGCCATGGGCGTTGCGCAAGACCGATCCCGCGCGGATGCAAACGGTGCTCTACGTGTTGATGGAGACGATCCGCCATCTCGGTCTTCTGATGCAGCCCGTGGTGCCTGAGTCAGCTGCGCGGATGCTCGACCAGTTGGCGGTCGATCCGGAGCACCGGACATTTGCGTTCATGGGGGCGGATCACGCCCTGGTGCCGGGAACCGCGCTGCCGAAACCGGAACCGGTGTTCCCGCGCCATGTGGAGCCCGAGCCGGAGGCGGAGAAGGGGGATAACAAGCCGGAGGCGGGGAAGGGGGGAGGCGGCTGATGCTGGTCGACAGTCACTGCCACCTGGATTTCCCGGATTTCGAGGGTGAACTCGACGCGGTGATCGGCCGCGCCGCCGATGCCGGTATTGGAACGGCGCTGACGATCAGCACCCATGTGACGCGGTTCGACCGCGTGCGCTCCATCGCCGAGCGCTACGACAATGTCTACTGCACGGTGGGCATCCACCCCCATGAAGCCGCCACCGAGCCGGAGGTGACGTCGGAACATCTGATCCGGTTGGCTGACCACCCCAAGGTGGTGGGCATCGGCGAAACCGGTCTCGATTATTTCTATGAGCACAGTCCGCGGGCGGCACAGCAAAAGAGCTTCCGCGCGCACATCGGCGCCGCCCGCGAGACCGGCCTGCCGCTGGTTGTGCACACCCGCGAGGCCGATATGGATATGGCCCGGATCCTGACCGAAGAACAGATCGCCGGACGGTTCAGCGGGGTTCTCCATTGTTTCAGTTCGTCGCGGACGCTGGCTGACACGGCGCTCGGTTTGGGCCTCTACATTTCGCTGTCCGGTATCGTTACCTTCAAGAAGGCGACGGACTTACGCGACACCGCGCGGGCCTTGCCGCTGGACCGGGTGCTGGTGGAAACGGATTCCCCCTATCTGGCGCCCGTTCCCAAACGGGGAAAACGCAACGAGCCGGCGTTCGTCGCGCACACCGCCGCCGAGCTGGCACGTCTTCGTGACATGGACGTGGAGACACTTTCCGCCGCCACGACGGACAACTTCTTTACGCTATTCAGTAAGGCGAGGCGGCAATAATGGGGCCCCTCAAGGTAAGGATCCTCGGTTCCGGCGCCTCGGGCGGCACCCCAACCATCGATCGCGGTTGGGGCAAATGCGATCCCGAAAATCCCAAGAACAGGCGGACGCGGCCGTCGATCCTGGTGGAATCCGAGGGGACCCGTATTCTCGTGGACACCTCGCCGGATCTACGCTGGCAGCTGTTGGATGCGGGCATTTCGACCGTGACGGCCCTGGTATATACCCATGCGCACGCCGATCACGTCCACGGTATCGACGATCTCCGGGCCGTCAACCGTGCGCTCGACGCGCCTTTGGACGTGTATTCCGATCGGGCCACGCTGGACACTATTCGCAAACGCTTTCCCTATGTGTTCGAGCCCCTGAGCGAGGGCGCGGCATTCTACTACAAACCTTCGCTTGTCCCGCACTTGGTTCGCGGCGGCGACAGTTGGGCCATCGGGCGTATCCAGGTGACGGCCTTCGAACAGCATCACGGTTTCAGCAAGACCCTCGGTCTTCGGTTCGGATCGGTCGGGTACACGACCGATGTCGTGGATATGTCGGAGGAAGCTTTCTCACTGCTGCGCGGTATCGACACCTGGATCATCGGCACGCTGACCGATCGTGCGCATCCGACCCACTGCGATGTGGACAAGGCGCTCGATTGGATCCGCAGAATCAAACCGCGCCAAGCCGTTCTCAGCCATCTTGGCGAAACGCTGGATTACGCAACGCTCGCGGCGCGCCTGCCGAACGGGGTCGAGCCAGCCTATGACGGCATGATCATCGACACTGAGGCAACAGGGTCGATACCCGGTACCGGCGCCGCGGTCGCCGCAGACTGACGATGTGCGTTGTCGCCGGGCTCTAACTAACAATATGAAATATCTGACCTAATATATATTTTCCATAATACATGTTATGCGACAACCGGATACACCCGCAATGCCTGAGCCGATCCACCGCCTCCTCGATATCATGGCGTTGCTGCGCGACCCGGAACGCGGATGTCCGTGGGACGTGGAACAAACCTTTGCGACCATCGCCCCGCACACCATCGAGGAAGCGTACGAAGTGGCCGATGCGATCGAGCGCGACGACCTTGATGCGCTCAAGGACGAGCTCGGCGATCTTCTCTTGCAGGTGGTGTTCCATGCCCAAATGGCCGGCGAACTCGGCGCCTTCCGGTTCGACGACGTCGTCGAGGCCATTTGCGACAAACTGATCCGCCGCCACCCTCATGTTTTCGGTGATACCAAGATCGACGACGCGGCCGCTCAGACCCGCGCCTGGGAGCAGCAAAAAGCGCTGGAGCGCAAAGCCAAGGCAGCAGCGGCATCATCAACCCCGGAGTCAGCTCTCGACGGGGTTCTTAGCGCCCTTCCCGCCCTAACCCGCGCCTTGAAGCTCCAGAAACGGGCGGCGCTGGTGGGTTTCGATTGGCCGGACGCGCACTCGGCGTTCGCCAAGATGGCGGAAGAAAGCGGCGAACTGGCGGCGGAAATGGACATCGGCGCCGATCACGATCGGCTCGAGGACGAGCTTGGCGACCTGCTGTTCACCTGCGTCAATGTGGCGCGGAAACTGGACGTCACCCCGGAAACCGCTCTTCGCCGCGCCAACGCCAAGTTCGAACGCCGGTTCCGTGAAATTGAAGTGCTGCTGGCCGAGGAATCCGGACGCACCCTCGACGAGATGGAGGCTCTGTGGCAGCGAGCCAAAGCCTCCGAGCGATCCGGCTAACCGGGGTCTGATACCGGAGGAGGCACAATCCTACGCCAAGGGTTTATTTGTTTATTTTAGGCGCGCTCTCGGCTGCATTGGCTACTATGATTGATCACATGGAGATCGACAGAGAGCGCATTGACGATGCCGTTTTGGGCTTGTTGCTGCTGACGTTGCATGATGAGCGGCGGGCATGGAAAAGCTATGACTGGGATGCTCTCCACCGATTGCACGAACAGGGTCTGATCCAAGATCCTGTCAACAAGGCAAAATCTGTTGTTTTGACCGACAAAGGCCTGGAGCGGGCGGAGAAAGCTTTTCGTGCGTTGTTTGCCCGAACGGAAGAGAGCGCCGATTAACATCATGCTGCCCTCGCCTGTTGTTTCCGCCTAGGACAATCATTATCGGTTTTGAGTAATGGAGCGGCTCTGGCATCAGCCCCCTAACCGCCGCCGTTAGGGATCCGTTAGGGACTGGGCGCCTATGGTTGGTGTCCTTGATGTCCTCCCGGATTCGCCGAACGGAAAACCGAGCATGCTGCCCCCTCGCCAATTAAATCGTTATTTAACAGCATGCTGCGGGGCAATTCTGATCATTGCGTTGAGCGGGTGTTACGTACCGCTCCAATTCGATGCGGACGTTGTGATTAACCGCACGGGCCACTATGAGATGACTTTCGACGGCGACGTGGCTTGGGTGCCGTTGTACGACAAGCTTCGCCGCGGCGAGATCAACCGCACCAAGGAACAAGAAACGGTCGCCGCCCTCGAGAAGGACCTGGGGCGCGATACGTCGTTCCGCGAAATCGAATACCAACGTCGTGGAATGTTCAACGTCAGCTGGCACAAGACCGGCGACCTGCTTCACAGCAAGATGATCAGCTTTATCCGCCGGAACGAGAAGCTCCTGACCCTTAAATATGTGAAGACCACAGGTGAGATCTCGATGAGCGGCACCTCGCTCTCCAACGCTCAAGCAGAACGCTTGACCAACCGCGGTCTCAACATCGGCGGAACCATCAAAGTACGCACCGACGCGCGGGTGGTCCGACACAACGCCACTTCGGTGGTCGACAACGGGATGCGCTGGTACACCTACACGTGGCGTCTACGAAGCGTTTACGACCCCACTCCCAACCTGGTGATCGACGTTCACTAGATTTTTTTTGACCACCCCGCTTTAGGTGATCACCGTCGGCTTGTCCCGTCCGGTGCGCTGCTTGATTTCGGCCACGTCGTTGGCGATGGCGATCAGGTCCGCGAGCATCTCCTGCGTATCTTGATCATGGCGGCTGGGATCGGCCTCGTAGCGTTCGATATAGACCCTGAGCGTCGCGCCTTCCGTGCCGGTTCCCGACAGCCGGAACACGATGCGCGATCCATCGGCAAATCCAATGCGGATGCCCTGGCTGTCCGACACGCTGCCGTCTACCGGGTCCGTGTAGGAAAAGTCATCGGCGAAGGCCACTTCGAAGGCGCCCAGTTCTTGGCCTTTGAGCGACCCGGTCATGTCCCGAAGATGGTTCATCAGCCCGTCGGCGGCCGCGCTGTCGACCCCTTCGTAGTCGTGCCGCGAATAAAAATTGCGGCCGTATTCGCGCCAATGGGCCTTCACCAAATCGGCCACCGGTTCCTGCTTGACGGCAAGAACATTCAGCCAGAACAAGACGGCCCACAGGCCATCTTTCTCACGGACGTGATCCGAGCCGGTTCCAAAGCTCTCCTCCCCGCATAGCGTCGCTTTGCCGGCGTCGAGCAGGTTTCCGAAGAACTTCCAGCCGGTGGGCGTCTCGAAGCTTGGAATACCCATCTTCGCGGCTACCCGGTCGGGCGCCTGGCTGGTGGGCATGGACCGGGCGATCCCCGCGAGGCCCTTGGCGTATCCCGGCGCCGTGGTGGCGTTGGCGGCCAGCACGGCCAGGCTGTCGCTCGGGGTCACGTAGAACTCCTTGCCGAGGATCATGTTGCGATCGCCATCGCCGTCGGACGCCGCGCCGAAATCGGGACCATCGGGATGAAACATCATCTCCACCAGATCCTCGGCATGGGCCAAGTTGGGATCGGGGTGGCCGCCGCCGAAGTCTTCCAGCGGCTCGCCGTTTATCACCGTGTAGTCCGGCGCGCCCAGCCGGTCCTGCAGGATGGCGCGCGCATACGGACCGGTGACAGCATGCATGGCATCGAAGCACATGTTGCATGCGCCGGAGGCAAACATCTCCGAAATCGCGTCGAAGTCGAACAGTTCCTCCATCAACGCCGCGTAATCCGCGACGGAGTCAACGACCTCCACGGTCATCTCACCCAAGGACGATTGGCCCAGCGTATCGATATCCACATCCGGAGTATCGAGGATCCGGTACTCCGCGATCGTTGCGGTATTGGCGAAGATGGCTTCGGTCACTTTTTCCGGGGCCGGCCCGCCATTGGAAATATTGTATTTGATGCCGAAATCTTCGTCAGGGCCGCCGGGGTTGTGGCTGGCCGACAATACGATACCGCCGAATGCTTCGTACTTGCGAATGACGCACGAGGCCGCCGGCGTCGACAGAATGCCGCCCTTACCCACCAGCGCCCGGCCAAAACCGTTGGCCGCCGCGATCTTTAGAATGGTCTGGATGGCTTGGCGGTTGAAGTACCGGCCGTCGCCGCCGACGACCAGCGTCTGACCCTCAAACCCTTCGAGAGCATTGAAAATCGACTGAACGAAGTTTTCCAGATAGTGTGGCTGTTGGAATACCTTGACCTTTTTGCGGAGGCCGGAAGTTCCCGGTTTTTGTTGTTCGAACGGCTGCGTCGGAACCGTGGACACCGTCATTTTTTATTACTCCCCCAAAACGAACGAATCGCGCTTCATCTGTCGGCGCGGTGATTAGCGGGCAAATTAGCAGGAAGCCGACCCCCCCGCCAACAATTCCGCATTGTTTATGAATGGGATAATTTCTTTAAATTTCAGAGATTTGAAACTTTTTTTCACGGTTGCGATATAATTATTCACTCAAAAGGGGATTCAGCTTGGTTTAACAATTTGTTATAAAAAAGGCGAGTAAGTTGATTGGGAACAACTTAAAAGTTTCGTCGCCGATACGCTACAACAGAGCCTCGGCGGCATTTTGCTTTTGACTCGAACCATACGATGTCTCGACTGGAGGACGTGCGATGGCGTTTTGCGGCGTCATAGGTGTGGGACGGCTGATTGCGGTCGTTCTCGTTGCCGGCGTTTTTGCGGGCCTATTTGCGGGCAATGCAGAAGCAGCCCCACGCAACAAGTACGCCTCCATCGTGGTCGATGCGAGTACGGGCAGAGTTCTGTACGCGCGCCATGCCGACGCGCGGCGCTACCCCGCCTCCACCACCAAGATCATGACGTTGTACATGCTGTTCGAAGCATTGGACCGCGGACAAGTGACCATGAATACGCGGTTCCGGGTTTCGCGGCACGCGGCGCGGCAGCCACCGTCGAAATTGGGTCTCAAGGTCGGCAGTACCATCAAGGTTCGCGACGCCATGCTTGCGTTGGTTACGAAGTCGGCGAACGACGTGGCGGTGGTCGTCGCCGAGGGCTTGGGAAAAACCGAGAGCAATTTTGCGCGGAAAATGACGGCCAAGGCACGCAAGCTGGGCATGTCCAAGACCACGTTCCGAAATGCTTCCGGGCTGCCGGACTCCCGGCAGGTAACCACTGCCCGTGACATGGCCAGGCTCGGCCAAGCCATTCTTCATCACCATCCGCGGTACTACCAACACTTTTCCCGGCGCGCCTTCAACTACCGGGGCGTCAATTACCGAAACCACAATCGGTTGTTGAAAACGTACAAGGGAATGGATGGGATCAAGACAGGCTACATCCGGGCATCGGGATACAATCTGGTGGCATCGGCGAAGCGCGGCCGGCAACGCCTGATCGGTGTGGTGTTCGGCGGCAAATCATCCAAGAGCCGTAACAAGCATATGGTCGAGCTTCTCGATAAAGGATTTGTGAAACACACCAAAATCCTAAAAGCCCAGGCCAAGAAGCGGGAACGGACGCTCGCGCGGATCGGTACCCCAGCACCGAAGCCCGGAAATCGCTCGGTGGTTGGCCTCACCGCACCCAGCGCTAAAACCACCCCGGCCTCATCCGTCGCCTCGATTGCCGGCGATTGGGGTATTCAGGTCGGCGCTTTCCGTGAGCATCAGTCGGCCAGCAACGCCGCCCGCACAGCCTATGTCAATGCTTCGGAGTTCGTTCAGAGGGGCAAGGTTGCCGTCGTCCAATATTCCGACGGCGGGCAGGAACCCTTCTACCTCGCGCGCATCCATGATCTGGACAAGGGCCAGGCGGATCAAGCCTGCCGCAAGCTCGAAAGTGCCGGCACGGATTGTTTCCAATTGCAGGTTGCTCAGGAAGTACCGGGTATTCAGACCGTGGGCAAAGCCAGGATCGGGCAGAACCCGGGTTTTCCGGCGATCGTTACCCGATCCCTTGAGCAATGGGGCGTGCAGGTCGGGGCTTACCCGCAGCACGCGTCCGCGTACAGAACGGCTCAACGGGCGGTCAAGGTTGCGGCGGGCACGCTCAACAGCGGCGTCATCAAGGTGACCCCGCTTAACAGCGGGAGCAATGAGCCGCTCTACCGCGGCCGAGTGCTGGGCATCAGCAAGACCCAGGCGGAACAAGCTTGCCAGCAACTAAAGGCGCGCCGAATGGCATGCATGGTCCTTCGCCCCGGAGGTTTGGGATAAAACGCGAACCAAAACCGGTCAAGCCGCCCTACTCCCCGAAAGCCAGCATTCGTGAGCTCAACTCCAACCTCCGCCCCTTGGGGCAGAGGTCCGGGTCCGCCTCAGGTATTCTCTCCGGTGTTTTCGCCGCCAGTCCTCGAGCGTCCATTCGCGCGAAGAATGCGGGACGCCCGAAACCGGCAGGAAGACGCGCGCACAAGCGACACTGCCGCCCACCAGCGTGACCTCGATCTCCGCCAATTCATACTCGTCGCCCTCGAAAGCCAATAGGCAGGCGGCGTCCGCAGACGTAATACCGCTCACCAAGGCTCCTTCCACCCGACCGTCCGCATCGGGCACCAGGACTGGAAACCATGCGTTTTCGCGGTATACCCTACGATAGCCAGAGACCATGGCCGGTCGACGGACGGAGCGGGCCACACGGCGGCCGATCACCATCTCCAGCACCGCGTTGTCCATAAGCGTGCCGTAGAAGAAGTACTCCATCACTTGGCTCTAGGCGCCGAGGCCCGGCCAATTCGCCATGGGATCGATTGAGCGAACCACGTGCATTCCGCTGTCGGAAAAACGGCGGAAGGCGGCGTCGGCGTCGTCGGTGTAATCAATGACACCGGGGACAACGACCGGAGAGGTGCAATCCTCCAGGAGGTACACCTTGCTCACCAGCCGAGCGTCCTCGGCCAGAGCGTCGGCCAGCAGATCGTCAATGGTCCAGGCAACGCAGTGGCTCTTGGCCTGTCCGGTGATAATGACCGCATCATGGCTCTTCAACGCCTGCATGATGGTGTCGCTCTTCTCCGCCAACACATCGCCGTCGGGATCGGTCACAACTTCGGGGCCGAGCACGGAATAGTGTTCGGTCAGGGGGTGACTTCCCTTCACGTGCCACGTGGGTTGGATGCGCCGTGCCATGGTGTGGAAGAAGATTGCTTCCTCCACCGAAGACACCAGGGCATGACCGATACCGCCGAGCATGGCGTGATAAGGCCAAACGGTCAGCGCGTACTTTCCGCTATCTTGAAGCTGGCGCGCGTAGTGCTCGAGATGAAGCTGGCCCTGCTCCGCGCTCATGCCCAAGTGATCGCCAACCACGGGGTTGAACCGCCAGCGCCCTTGTTGAATGTCTTCGAGCGTGACGAGCGTATAGGGGGGCGGGTGTGCGCCCTCGCTGTTTACCAGGAAGATGCCATGGAAGATCTGCATCGCATGATGCGTATCCATGGTCGGTATGATCTGGGAGATGTTGGCCAGATTCCGATAGACGAATTCGCAAAGCCGCCGATTGTCATCAATGGCGCCGGTGCCCGATCGCCCCCCGACATAAAGCTCGAAGTCGGGGATGCAGAAAGTATTCTGCACGTCGACCAATACCAGACACACCCTAGGCCCACTGTTTGCGTGTGAGCGAATGTCGTGATCCTGCGACCAGCCGGGGGCCGTGTCGGCAATGTTTTGATAGGGCACTCTCCACACTTTGCCGACCTTGTCCGGATCGAAATGCGGAGGCAGAGGCAACTCAGGCGATATCATCGCATTCCCTCACCCTTGTTCGAAGATGACATCTCTTCTCACTAGTGGTTTGACTCTGACATATGGTACCCCGTACTGAACGTCAGTGGCGCGTTCCTCAGTGGCCGCCGCCCGGCACCGGCTCGAGCCCGCTCAATTTTAGGTGCTTGCTCAACTCCGCCACAAGCCGTTCCAGGGAGGCTTCGTTGGACGCCTCACAGCGCCCGACGAGAACCGCCTGCGTGTTCGAGGCACGAAGCAGCCACCAACCGTCGCCGTTGGAAACGCGTACACCATCGATATCGTTAACGGAGATCCCCTCCATGGCTTTCAATCGGTCGCGCACTTCCTCGATGACGTCGAATTTGCGGTCTTCCGTACAATCGAACCTCAACTCCGGGGTGTTGACCATGGTCGGCAAGCTGTCGCGGATCTCCGCCAAACTGCGTTCCCCGCCGCTCAAGATCGACAGTAATCGGATAGCCGAATAGAGAGCGTCATCGTAGCCGTAGTAGCGGTGGGCAAAAAAGATATGTCCGCTCATTTCGCCCGCCAGCGGCGCATTCGTTTCCACCATCAGGGTCTTGATCAGCGAGTGCCCGGTCTTGCTCATGACCGCCTTGCCGCCCATGCGCTCGATCTCGTCGAAGAATACCTGGCTGGCCTTCACATCGGCGATGATGGTCGCGCCCGGCAATTCCTCGAGAACCGGCCCCGACAACACGACCAACAGCTGATCGCCCCAAAGCACCCTGCCCTTGGCGTCGATCACGCCGATGCGGTCGCCGTCGCCGTCGAAACCGATACCGAGGTCGCAGCCGTGGTCGGCAACCGCCTGCTTCAACTGTTCCAGGTTTTCTTCCACCGTCGGATCCGGATGATGCGCGGGAAATGTGCCATCGATGGTTTCATTGATTAACACATGACGGCCGGGCAATTTCTTGCAGAGCATCTGGACGATCTCACCGGCCGAGCCGTTACCCGGATCCCACGCCACGGCAAGTGCCTGGTCGCCCCGGAACTCCTGCAAAAGCCGCTCCACGTAAGCTTCCGCGAGCGGGCACACCCTGGCCTGTCCGTCGCCAACGACGAAATCTCCCGCCTCGGCGATGACGCTTAGGTTCTGAATGGCGTCGCCAAAGAATGGCTTGCCGCTCATGGACATCTTGATGCCGTTGTACTCGGGCGGGTTGTGGGATCCGGTGATCATCATGCCCGCGTCGGTTTCCAGGTGGTGGGTGGCGAAGTACAACATCGGCGACGGACCCAGGCCGATCTGCAACACCGTCACGCCGGTGGAAACCAGCCCCTCGACGAGCGCTTGCTCCAAATCCGGAGACGTCAGGCGGCCGTCGTAGCCGACCGCTACCGTGCCGCCGCCTTTCCGAATGACGACACTGCCGAAGGCACGGCCGATGGCCCTTACGCCGTCGGCCGTCAGGGTTTCGCCCACAATGCCGCGAATGTCGTATTCGCGAAGAATGGTGGGATCCAACCGGAAACTGTTTGAGGTCGAGTTCATCGCTTTCTTGCCCTATTCCGGTGTCGCCGACGGTCGGCCGATGGAGCTATAGAAAAACCCAGCGGCGGCCATGAGATCCGGATCGTAAACGTTTCGCAAATCGATCATCACCGGCTTCTTCAATAGATTTTTTGCCTGCTCCAAATCGAGCGCCCGGAACGCGTTCCATTCCGTTAGAACGGCCACGGCATCGGCATCTTTCATTGCGTCGTAAGCGCTTTCGCACCACACCAAATCACTCATCAGCGCGCGCGCCTCATCCATACCTTCGGGGTCGAACGCTTGGATCGTCGCCCCTGCCTGCTGCAGGGCCGGAATGATATCGAGGCTGGGCGCGTCCCGCATGTCATCGGTATTAGGCTTGAACGTCAGGCCGAGGATCGCGATGGTCTTACCGTCGACGGAACCGTCGCAGGCCGCGACAATCTTTTCGGCCATATTCTTCTTGCGCTTATCGTTGACTTCGACGACGGCCTCGATAATCCGCACCGGCGCGCCGATGTTCTGCGCGGTGCGCACCAGGGCAAGCGTATCCTTCGGGAAGCAAGACCCTCCGTAGCCGGGTCCGGCGTGCAAGAACTTCTTGCCGATACGGCCATCCAGGCCGATCCCTTGAGCCACGTCGTGAATGTTGCCATTCACCTTTTCGCATATGTCGGCAAGCTCGTTGATGAAGGTGATTTTGGTGGCGAGGAACGCGTTGGCCGCATATTTGATCAGTTCGGCGGTCGTCCGCGCGGTAAATAGGATCGGAGTCTCGATCAGGTACAGAACCCGGTACAACCGGCGCATTACCTCTTGGGCTCGCTCGCTGTCGGTACCGATCACCACCCGGTCCGGCCGCATGAAGTCGTTAATGGCCGAGCCTTCCCGCAGGAACTCCGGATTGGAAACCACGTCGAAGTCGGCATCGGGACGGGTTTGCCGAATGATCTGCTCCACCTCGTCTCCGGTTCCCACAGGAACCGTCGATTTGGTGACCACCACGGTATAGCCGTCGAGAACCTCGGCGATTTCCCGGGCCGCGTCGTAGACGTAAGAAAGATCGGCGTGACCGTCGCCGCGACGGCTTGGCGTCCCAACGGCAATGAAAACCGCGTCGGCGCCGGCCACGGACGCGGAGATATCGGTGGAGAAACTCAAACGCCCCGCCTTGGCGTTGCTGTCCACCAAAGCCTCAAGTCCCGGCTCGTAAATCGGGATCTCGCCTCGATTGAGCCGCTCGACCTTGCCGGCGTCCTTGTCCACGCAGGTCACGTTGAAACCGAACTCGGAAAAGCACGCGCCGGAGACCAATCCAACGTACCCGGCACCGATCATTGTTACTCGCATTGTACCCCTGATTTCTTTTTAAGAATGACCCGCCGCTTGCCTATGTAACGCAACCAGCCTTAGGTGTATTTTTTCAGGACCTCCGCGACCCGGTCCTTGAGGTCGTCGCGCTCCATGAAGAAGGCCAGATTGGCCTCGAGATAGCCAACCTTTCCGCCGCAATCGAACCGTTGTCCTTCAAACCGAAAGCCATGGAATGGAACGTTCAACTCCAGGCTTTTGGCCAGGCTGTCGGTGAGTTGGATCTCACCTTCGGCCCCCTGCCCTTGATACTGAAGCACACGCAAGACGATGGGATCGAGAATATATCGACCGATAATGGCGAGATTGGACGGTGCGTTTGCCGGTGCGGGCTTCTCCACCACGCCTCTAGCCGATGCCAGGCGCCCCTTGTCGGCCTCCAAATCGAGAATGCCGTAGCGATCGGTCATTTCCGGTGAGACTTCAACGACGGCCGCCATGTTGCCCCCAACCGACGCATACTCCGAGACCATCTGGCTGAGACATCCTTTCTTCGACAGGATCAGATCGTCCGCAAGCAAAACCGCGAACGGCTCTTCGCCGATAAAATTGCGCGCGCACCAGACCGCATGACCAAGCCCCAGTGGCTCCTGTTGCCGCGTGTAGGAGATGTGACCGGGCGGCGGCATCCAGTCGAGCACCGAATCCAGTGCTTCCTGTTTTCCGCGTTCGCGAAGCACTTGCTCCAGTTCGACACTATGATCGAAGTGATCCTCGATAGCGCTCTTGGCCCGGCCGGTCACGAAGATGAACTCTTCGATTCCCGCATCCCGGGCTTCCTCCACCGCGTACTGGACCAAGGGTTTGTCAACGATCGGTAGCATTTCCTTGGGCAGGGCTTTGGTCGCGGGCAGGAAACGAGTTCCCAGGCCGGCCACGGGAAACACCGCCTTTCGCACTGTCTTGGGCATTACAATTCCTTGATAAACCTGATTTGGTAAGCTCGTCCAATGACTATTGAAGGTTCTTTTGCCATAGCCATGTCTCCCCTGCAACGACCTCCTTCAATCCGCTATATGATGCTTCGGATTCACCATAATCCTCGCCCTGAATTATAATTTCGGACGTCAAACTTCAACTCCCAAGCAGCAAGTCCTTGGCTTCATTGACTTTCGCTGCGAGAAAATTGGATCCCCCTTTGTCGGGGTGCAGGGCACTGATGATCCGGTGATAGGCTGCCTTGATCTCGCCCTCGCTGGCACCGGGTTGGAGGCCGAGAATGTCATAGGCATCCTCGCGGGTCATGCCGCCGGCGCCGGCCCGTTCTCCCGCTTTCGTGTCATCGCTGGAGAAGTCGGCGTTGGCCGTGGTCCGCCAATCTGGATGAACGCGGTCAAGATAGGCCTCGAGCACCTGTGTGGATTGCTGATCCTCGATCCAGCACTGTTTGAGCAGGTCCACAAGTTCTTGCAAGCTGAGTGTGCTCAGCGCCCGGCCGGCGCACGGCCCCTCGATGACCTCCCCGTCCACTTCGCCGGTCTCATGATTGAGGGTAACGTTGAGGAAGCGGGTGTTGACGGTTGACGTCTGCCCACCGCCCATCCCCGCCATGCGGCTGTAATTTTTCGCGGTCCGGGCCGCGCGAGCGAACCTCATGATCCAAGGCAGCAGCGCCGCCGCCGCGCCGAGCGCCCAAAAGATTCGTCCGGTGACCGCCAGAAACAGAACAACGACGACGATAACGCCAAGGGCCGCGCCCATCAGGGCTTTGACCAGCAGCTTCGGGTCGGCTGTCGCGTACCACCGGCCGATCAGGATCAATCCCGCCA
>CAKZLS010000047.1 GCA_937127205.1 uncultured Rhodospirillales bacterium | reverse complement strand
TCGCAAGGACGGCGGGCGGGCGTCGCTTAGCCGAATCGATCCCGCTCCGCCTCGATCCGGAAGTGCAGGCCTTCGCGTTGCTGGAGGTGGCCAATGATCTCGAACAGGTTGCCGACGCTGTCTTCGTCGATGATTACGCCCAGCTTGTCCTCGTCGCTCTTCGCGACCTCTCCCGGAGCCACCTTGATGGTGAGGATATCGGTATTCGGATCATCGGCAACGTCCATGTAGCGATGTTATCACCATGCCCGGCAGCGACGGGTCGAAACGGCCGGAACCGACGTTGCCGGTGTGCTGCCTGCATCGCCAAGGCTCGCGATCGCAAAGACGGTGGTGGCGTTCTGGGCGCTGATCCGAGCCCCTTGGGCCTCAGGCGATCTTCGTTGCCTTTAGCGGCAGTTCCACCGTTTCCAGCGTGGTCAGGTCGAGATGCTTGGAGGCGTGATCGATGTCGAAGCCGACCACTTCGCCGCCCGCGTTCAGGTCCACGTTGAGGCCGTCGGCGATCTCTCGGGTTTCGGCGCCGGGCTCGGCGCGGAGTTCGATGTAAAGGCTGTCCGTTTCCGGATAATAGTGAAGCTTCATTCCCGTTCCTCCCGGAACCGCCGGTCAAAAAATGCGTTGTGGATGGTCTCTCCGTCCTCCAGGGTAACGACACGCATCACCCGTACCTGGTCACCGGGAACACGTCCCCAATGCCGAATCCGGCCGTCGGCTTGAACCTCTCGGCGAATAGGCGCCGCAATGATATCTTCGCACCATTCGGCTCGAATGTAAGGGCGTTTTCGCAAGACCTGCTCGCGGAAGTACCGAGTGGTCTTCACCACATACCCGGGGTCGAGAACAAATCAATGCGAGGCTTCGCCGAGGACGCAACGTCTCTCAGCGGTGTCACGAGCCGGCTTCCGGGCTATGGTCCACATCTTCGATCATCGCCGCGACCGCCGCCTTCAGCGGCGTCAGGTCCTCGTTGATCACCGTCCAGATGACCTTCGGATCGACGATCTCGTAGCCGTGGCGCAGGACGTTGCCGATGTCCCTGACTTTCGGCCAGGGAATGGACGGGTGGCGGTTCTTCATGGTCTCGGGGAGGTGCCGGGACGCTTCGGAGACGATTTCGATGTTGCGCTCCAATGCCAGTTGCAGCATGCGGTCGGCCTGGAAATCGGCGAAGGAGCGCCCGGCGACGAAGCGCTCGCTGGCGGCAATGGCCTCTTTCATGTCCTCGAGATGCTGGCGGGGGCTGCGGGGCGGCATGGGCTCGGTCCTTGCGCTGTCCGGCAGCGTGCCGGATTTCGGATAGATCTCGACGGCCTCGGCGAGGATGTTGTCCCGGAGAAACGGCTTGAGCCGGTCGCTGAACACCACGTCTACCGGCTGGCCGAGCAGGTCCTCGAAGAACGCCTCCAGACCCGCGTGATCCAACAGCGAGAACCGCCGCCGCCGGTCGACGTCGATGAGAAGATCCACATCGCTGTTTTCTCCGTCCTGGTCGCGCACCGTGGACCCGAACAGAGCGAGCCGGGTAATTCCCCGCTGGCGAATCGCGTCCCGGTGGGCGCTCAGAATACGGACAGTCTCTTCACGGTTCATGGCGCAGGACACTTCCAAGCCGCTGATTCCGACGAGTTTTAGTACTCTTCCAGGGTACTCTTCTCGGCGAACGGGAACAACACCCGCAACACGGTCGCCTTTTCGCCGTTTCAGGATCGTGTTCACAATACCCCCTTTTTGAGCCCCGCCCGGGCACGGCCCGTCAGCGGGACGGAATGGTCCAAGATGACGACGCATTCTGCCCTTGAGGCGGCTCAATTTGGCGTTTTCGGGGATAATTTCTACTGTGCATGGGGTTGATATCGACTTTTTGATGGCCCCCCCCCCCCCGCCGGGCTCAGCCGGCTATTTCTGTTTTGGCGAGCCCATGTCTGGTCCCGCCTTTATTCCCTCAGGCGCCGGGCGCGGACATCCGTCCGCTTGGCTATCCTCGCTGCGCTGCGGGCGGGCACTTGCCCTTGCCAGCCATAAGAATGGCTGGTTTGGCTTGGCTATCCTCGCGGCTCATCGTCTTACCGCTCCGCTGGGGCGGACGCGCACCTGCGCTTGCCAGCCATCGTGATGGCTGGATTTGGTGCTCTAAATGGCGCCGATCGGGGGTCGCCCGTGAGGCTTAGGGGCGGGGGGTGTGGACCATGGCGACGCTCTCGTTCGGGGAGAGCGGGGCGCTGTCGGAGATGGCTTCGGGGGCCAGTAGGGTGGGGGCGTTCTCCGGCGTGCCGGCGCTTGCCGTTTCCGGGGCCGCCGTCGCAGGATCGGCGGTTTCGGCATCCGCCGTCGCGGGATCCGCCGCGCCAGGGTCGGGTTGGGTGTCGGGGTCGGTGCCGGTGAGAGTTGCCGGGGGCTGGACTTCGGTCGGTTGCCAGCCGCCGCCGAGGCCGCGGTAGATGCCGATCAGGAAGCTCGCCACCTGGCCCTGGCTCTGGAAGTACTGGTCGTCCTGCTCGGCCTTGGAGCGCTCCTGGGACTGGACGTTCTGGAAGTCGGTGAGGCCGGTGACGTAGAGCGTGGTCACCAGATCCACCGAGCGGGCCGCCGCGTCCGCGGACCGCCTGAGCGACTCGCGCCGGTCGGTTTCCTGGACGTAGAAGGCCATGTTATCCTCCACTTCTTGCAGGGCGTTCAGCACGGTCTGTTCGTACGCGAACAGCGCCTGCTGGGTGAGCGCGTCCTCGGCCTGGATGCGGCTGCGCACCCGGCCGCCGTCGAACAGGTTCCACTGCATCGTCGGGCCCACCGAGAACGCGCGGCTCTGCCAATTGAAGAAGTCCGATGCGCCGATGGACTGCAGGCCGAAGAAACCGCTGAGCGAGAAACGGGGGTAGAGGTCGGCCTCGGCGACGCCGATCTGAGCCGTCTGCGCCGCCAGCTGGCGTTCCGCCGCCCGCACGTCGGGACGCTGGCGGAGCAGCTCCGTGGGCCGCGCCACCAGCACCTCAGGCGGCGGCTGCGGGATCGGTTTGGTCTCGGACAGCAACGGCCACAGCGCCGACGGCCGCTCGCCGATCAGCACGCCCAGCGCATGGACCGCC
>CAKZLS010000046.1 GCA_937127205.1 uncultured Rhodospirillales bacterium | reverse complement strand
CGGAGATCATGAAGACGAAGGTGGCGACAGTGATGGGGGCACATGTTCCGGTCCACCCCGAGAAACCATCACCGATTTCGAAATCGGAAGCGACAAAATCGACCTCAGAATGTTGCCAAACGTATCGGCGTTTTCCGATGAACCGGTGGCTTATTCCGTTTGGGTTGAGCAGGCGGGTGACGACGCGATGGTTATGATCGATCTCAACGGCTCCGTCGAAGGCGGACACGCGGCTGAGATGGCCATCCTTCTGGAACAGATCGATGCAAGTGCGCTTAGTGCCGATGACTTCATCCTTTAGCGTTTAGCTAGGGAGAGAGGCAAAGCTCTCTCGCTCACGGCGGCAACCGTTGCGCGGCAGAAAGAGACTCGCGACTGGAGAGATCTCGATGGTCGTAGCTTGGCAGGTCAGGCGCCTCCGTTAGCTGAGTGTATAGAACCGCCGGCGGAATCGAGTTACGGTTAGCCCTCCTGAGGGATGAACGAGCTTGATTGGCGAGTCAAACGGCGCAGAAAGGACGGAGAGCGGGCGCGTAACAGACACCGGTCTGCGATTGCTCGCCCTACCGGTAACGTTGACCCTGATGTTGCTTGCCTGGCAAGCTTGGCATGCCTACGCGTCGTTCCGTGCCAGCGACAATTTAATAAATCATTATGAGGAAACCGAGGCCTTTAGAACGCTGGCATATGCGCTTGAAAATCGCAAGCAAATGTCTGCCCAATTGGGCGCGGTGACAGCACAATCTCAGTGGACAAAATACTATCATAATTCAGTAACCGCACTGGAAGCAGCGTTGGAAGCTGCGGTGAGTTTGTCGTCAGAGCATCCGAACGCCTCCCCACTGCTTGATCGCGTGAAGGTTCTCCATCGGGCTGTTACGGAATGGGAAGAGCGGTCAATTCGCCTGGTGCTCGCGGGAGACCTTGATGGGGCCGCCAAAACGCTTTTGGCCGATGAGTATATCCGGGATCGCGCCGCCTTTAGGAACAGCGTTGACGCAGCGGTTCGCGCCATTCGAGAGGACGCTCATCTCGCGATGCGAGAGGACCAGCGGTTGGAGATTTTGTCGTTTTCTATTTCGTCCATGCTTGTCGTTCTCGCCGTACTGGGCTGGATACTGTTGTTGCAGCGGCTTCTCAAAAGTCGGGCTAGACTGTCACTGGAGATTGATCAGCGACTTGAGGCTGAAGGTCGGTTGCGCAATGCCCAGAAGATGGAAGCCGTCGCCCGCCTGGCGGGGGGAGTCGCCCATGACTTCAAAAATGTTCTCGTGATCATCGGTGGTAATCTTAAGACCGCAATGGCCCATCTTGATCAACACCACCGGGCCGCGCCCGCCCTAAAGTCGGCGAAACAGGCCGCCGATCATGCGCAGTTCATCATCCGCCGATTATTGGCGCTCGGTCGAAGATCCTCGGTAGCGCGTTCGCCCGTTGATGCAGCGACAATCGTCCACGGCACGCTTCAACTTCTCAAGGAACTGTTGCCGCCCTCTATCGAGATTGCTTTCGAGGCCGATCAGGACTTTCCCCTTTGGCTGTTGGCGGATCGGACGCAGATAGAGCAAGCACTCATCAATCTCGCACTCAATGCGCGCGATGCAATGCCGCAGGGCGGCCGGTTGACCATTCGCGCGTTTGGAAGGAGCGTTTCGGGCGGGGCGGCGTCTGCGGAATCGGGGCCATCAGCGGAAAGCGTGTGCATAGAGGTTATCGATACGGGCACCGGTATGACGCCGGAAGTCCTCAAGGATGCCTTCGAGCCGTTTTTTACCACCCGTCCGAAGGAATGGGGGACTGGCCTCGGGCTTTCGATAGTCCAGAACGTTGCGACCGATCACGGTGGAAAGGCCGAGATTGTCTCGCAGCCGGGTACGGGAACAAAAGTTACGTTGTGCCTGCCGGCGAGCGCGCCGCCTTTGGGCGATCAGATGAGTTCAAGTGAAAGCGATTTACCCGCGCCTGCGGGCTCCGTGGCCGTCGTCCAGACAAATCCCTATCTCAGGGAGCTTTTGGCGGAAACTCTTCAGGCCGCAGGTTTTAATGTTATTCAGGCTGACGTACATGGTACTTTGCACGACGTTATTGCGCGCGAGAAACATGCGTTACGTTTGGTCATCATCGAAGTAGCGGCGCTCGACAAGGACACCTCGGAGATGATCGACGGTTTGCGTGCAGGACATCGCTCCCTGCCGATTATTTTAGTTACGGAGTCATTGGAGGAAACGCCGGAGCATGATTTCGGCAAAGATGTCATCGTACTTTGCAAGCCCTTCCCCATGCCCGAACTGGTTCGGCTCGCGCGTCAAATGGCCGCCAGGTCGGCAATGAACTGGAAAAATGCGCCGCACCAATGATTACCGTTCTAGTTTCCGATGATCATCCCCTGCTCCGTGAAATGCTATGCCGCCGTCTCAACGAGGAGCCTGGTATCGAAGTGGTCGCCTGTACCGCTTCGGCCGACGAAGCAATCGTGAAGGTGGAATCCTTGAAGCCGGATATCGCCATCATGGATATTGAAATGCCGGGGTTGAGCGCCTTTGAAGCCGCAAGGCAAATGAGACACACGTCTCCCTCGACGAGGATTATCTATCTAAGCGCCTTCGTCCAAGACGGCTACATCCAAAACGCTCTCGAAGCCCAAGCATCGGGATACCTTACAAAGTCAGAAGAACCGGATGAAGTTGTCCAGGCAGTAAGATCGGTAGCCAATGGGTTTACGAGTTTTTCGCCGGAGGTCCGAAGCCGCCTCGTCCTCGACGGCGATGGCGTTCGCCTTCACAACCAAGTTTATACGCGTGCTCACCTCCTCACCAAACGTGAGCTCGAAATACTTGGCTATCTCGCTCGCGGGATGGCGAAAAAAGAAGTGGCAAGAATTCTCTCGATCAGCGTGAAGACCGTCGGTTCTCACACCACTCATATTATGGAAAAGCTTGATATTCATGACCGCGTAGAATTGGCGCGCTTCGCGGTGCGCGAGGGTTTGGTGACGCTCTAACGGTGAGCGCGATAGCAAATACGCTGCGCCGCCACAGATGGAATCCTGATGTTGCGCCACGCTTTATCAGTTCCATCGCGGGTCGTTTTCTATCATCCATGACTTCAATGAGCCAATTATACCAGTCGTCATAAGTCATGACACGATTGCCCATTGGCGCTTTGTGATG
>CAKZLS010000045.1 GCA_937127205.1 uncultured Rhodospirillales bacterium | reverse complement strand
TGCTGTTTCACCGGCTGCG
Organism: uncultured Rhodospirillales bacterium; assembly: GCA_937127205.1. Lineage (GTDB taxonomy): Bacteria > Pseudomonadota > Alphaproteobacteria > Rhodospirillales > Defluviicoccaceae > CAKZLS01. The sequence goes on along the minus strand of CAKZLS010000045.1, from coordinate 2,484 downwards.
TGACGGGAGGTTCTGCCGATGCGGTAACGGCATTCGCGGCGTCCTCGGCCAGGGCGGTCGTCAGCGTCAACGTGCCGGCCAATAGCAGGGCTGCGGGCATGTAGGATTGAATGTGCATAGGGATGATCCTCGTTAGTGAATATAATAGAAATAACTCCAAATGATGGTGAGACTGTAGACGACTGGAAAGGCCCAGCGCGAGACGGTATCGACGCGATGGGCAGCCGCTCTGTTGCCGCGCTTGGCCAGATCGAACACGAGGAGGCTCTGGGCAATGGTCGCCGCCATGATGACGAAGGAGTAGAGCAGCAAGGCGTCGGTGAAGGTGAAATAGGAGATGCGCGGCATGGTTCCGTCGATGAGAAACTGGTAAGCGACGATGGTGAGAATGCCGATGAAGGAAATATTAAGGCGATCGGTGAGGCTGTCGACATCGAGCCAGAACACGGTCCACATCATGGCGACGAGTATGACCAGGGGAAAGATGACCTTCCAGATAATGTTGGCTGATTTCCGTTTCATGGTAATTTCCAGCTCGATTTGGGAAACCTCTTCCTTGTCACCGAAATAACGATAGTCAGTCGTGCTCGCCTTGATATCGACATTTTGCAGGCGCCATTCCGCGATATTGACGCGATGTTCCTTTTCGGCGTATTCCTCAGTGGCTCCGAGTACGCGTTGATCGACTTGTAAGTCAACCGCGCCCTTGTTGTCTCCGAAAGGTATGAAGACCGCATTGAGGGTTTGAACGTCAAACGGAAATTGTCGTAGATCCATCGGCGTTTCGAGTGTGACGTTCCGCTGCTCCAGATAGCGTACCTTGCCGTCTGGATAGACTTCGATCTTGACCGCGTTCATATCGCCGGACCCGATCTCATTGATGATGAGGAACTGCGGCCACCACGCGCTGTAGACCTCGTTAAATTGGAAGACGCCCTGAAAGATTTTCTTGTTCGCACCTTCCTCGGCAGGGTCGAAAGCCAGACGGGGGTCCAGCCAGGTTCCGACGAGAATCAATTCAATCTGAAAGGTTTCGTTGACCTCGTCCATGTCGATGACATCGGCCACAAACATGCCGACCTGAACCTGGGTGGGAGAAGCCGGCGGGTTGGGCATTCCGGCATCGAAGGCAAAAAGCGCGGGCGGAAACAGTAGGATGCAAAGCGCCGCAAGGAATCGTTGAACCGAATTCAGTAAATATTTCATAAAGGCTTCGTGAACAGGAACTTCGGCGCGATTGCAGACTCTGGGGAAGCGCCAATTTAGAAGGGAGAGGAAACCCAATGGGTCCCGATTGTTCGGCGCCGCAAACAGGAGCACCGCGAAGCCCCAGCGCTCGCCAAGGGTGTTGGACACCCAGGCGAAGACGCCGCCCTCTTCCCAGGCTTCCACGGTGGCCATTTCGGCCGCGCAGAGTCCGAACGGCAATAGCGACCCTGGGCGTTTGCCTGCTTAATGATGGAAGGCTTAATGATGGAAGCCCGATGCCTCTTTACTCGTGAGCGACTCCTGAATCGGATGCGCTTCGATATGCTCCAAGGCCGCCTTCATGTGATCGATGAGCAGCATACACAGGTCTTGGCTCACGCCGTTGCGGACCAAGATCCTCTGGATCGCTTGGTCTTGACAATTCGACGGCAACGTGTACGCCGGCACCTGCCACCCGCGCACCCGGAGTCGGTCGGCGAGATCGAACAGCGTGAAGCCCGGCTCGGTGCCCTCTTTGAGCTTCCATGAAACCGCTGGGATGCCGCGCGCCATCTCGCCGCCAAAGACGATTTCGAACGGCCCCATTTTCGCGATCTCGTCCCCCAGATACTCGGCGCTGCGATAGCAGGCGGTGTGAATCTTGCGGTAACCCTCCCGCCCGAGACGCAGAAAGTTGTAGTACTGGCAAACGATCTGCCCGCCAGGCCGCGAAAAGTTCAGTGCGATGTCGCGCATGTTGCCGCCGAGATAATTCACCCAGAACACCATACTCTCGGGCAGGTCCTGCACTTCGCGCCACAGCACCCAACCGACACCGAGCGGGGCGAGGCCGAACTTGTGACCCGAGGCGTTGATCGAGCGAACCCGCGGCAGACGGAAGTCCCACTCCAGTTCAGGTGCGCAGAACGGGGCGAGGAAGCCGCCACTGGCGCCGTCGACGTGGATCGGAATGTCCAGCCCCGTATCGGCCTGGAGCTTGTCGAGCACGTCGCTGACCTGCTTGACCGGCTCGTATTCTCCGGTGAAGGTCACGCCCAGTGTTGGCACAACGCCAATCGTGTTCTCGTCGCAGCGGCTCAGTACCTGTTCGGGCGTCATCAGGAGCCGCCCCTTGTCCATTGGGATCTCGCGATGCTCAATATCCCAGTAGCGGGTGAATTTGTGCCAGCAGATCTGCACTGGCCCGGTGATCAGATTGGGCTTGTCGGTGGGCTTGCCCTCGGCCCGGCGACGCGCCTCCCAGCGACGCTTCATGGCCAGCCCGCCCAACATGGC
>CAKZLS010000044.1 GCA_937127205.1 uncultured Rhodospirillales bacterium | reverse complement strand
CGCGTGTCGGCTTAACCGTCACCAACCTGACGCGGCCTAATGACCGTGTCGTCAAGTTCTTCAACGGTCGCGGCACCGCCGAGCAATGGATCAAGGAGGGCAAGAACGCGATCCGCTGGACGCGGCTTTCCTGCCGAGCCTTCAAGCACAACGCTGTGCGGCTCCAACTCCATGCGCTCGCCTACAATCTGGCGAACTTCATGCGTGCTCTGGCCTTGCCCGAGCAGGTCGAGCATTGGTCACTGACGACGCTGCGCGAGAAGCTTGTGAAGATCGGTGCCAGGATCGTGCGCCATGGACGCTACGTCGTGTTCCAGATGGCCGAGGTCGCGGTGCCGCGCGGGCTGTTTGACGAGATCCTGCAACGGATCAACCGGCTGCGGCCGCAGCCACCGCCGCTTGCGGCATGAAGAACGACCGAAGATGAGCCGTGACCCGACAGGCGAGGTGCGCCCGATGTCCCACAAATTCGACCTCAAGCAAGCACCGGTGACGTTCACCGGTCCGAATAGGCGCGGTCGCAGTTCGAAAATAGCCCATGGATGCTCGTGCGCTTGCCTTGAGGCTCTCACAGGGGGAACATGGCCATCAATCTGGAGCTAAATGGGTAATGTCGGACAAATTCCCCTTGTGGCATCGACAACTGGCGTCGAAACTACCGAAAACGAGCTTTGGCGCTCCATCCGAGGCATTCGAGGATCGATCCGGGTTGTCACAAGTCCTTCTTGGCCGCCTTCTGCCTTCCAAGGCAAAGCCAAATGGGAGAATTCGACTTAGGAAATCGAAGATATTTGGTGTCGTGTTAGCCCTTATCCTCTGTGCGTGCACTGCAGAGTTCGTGCCGTCTCCGAACCTTTCGAGTGTAGAAGTCTCCGATCCGATCAGCGAGGTTGCCGAGGTTTTGGGAAACCCAATACGCACGGCTTCATATCCGGGAGGGCAGCTAATTTACTTTTCCTATCAGTTCACCCGGGGAACCACCTGTGGAAAGGAAGGCATGACGGGGGATTGGAAAGATGCCTTCAAAGGTGGTGCAGACCCTATTTCAACCATCCTCCTCCTTCCGATAATCATGACACTAGATAGCGTATCAGACGCTGTAGTTAGCCACGAAGACTGCGAGACCATCGACGCCGCAATGCTTTTCGATACGAGCGATAGCGGCAGTATCATCGGATGGGTAGCCGTTGCCGAGGAAAAGCGTAGCCAGGTTTGGAATCAGGCTAAGCAAGCAGCAGCTGGAAATGCCGATGCGCAGTTCCAATTCAGCAAGGTCCTGGAACCACAGGAAGCAGAACTCGCCTGGCTCGAGCGTGCCGCCCAGCGGGGCAATACGGAAGCCGCTCAGGAAATGGTGTTGGTGGACACCACTTTGGCAAACGCAGAATGCGCTGAGTCTGGTGATTTAGTAGAAGCCCTATCATCATTGCGTGTCACGCAGGGCGCCTTCAACGCCAATGATGAATGGGCGGCATTCGCTCACGAATACCCCTGGCTTCTGGCAAACGCCGACTTCTGGATCGATGTTTGCCGCAAGCAAATGTCGGAAGAGCAAATAGATCTAGCTGAAGCCCAAGCCCTTAGGCGTCAGCAAGAAATTGGCATAAGGCCGATGATCTTCGGAGCGGGAAACGCCGTCACAACAGTTTCACAGCATATTGCATTACTACAACCGGGAGATCGATTTGAAGACTGCGATGACTGCCCTGAGATGGCGGTCGTCCCCCCCGGGCGATACCGCATGGGTACGTCAGAAATAAGATCGATTGTCGCCTATCGCCCTGAGGTAACCATTGAAGATACACCTGAGATAACCATTGAAGATGCATTTGCAGTTAGCCGATACGAAGTGACATTCGCCGAATGGGATGCATGCGTTGCGAGTGGTGGATGCAACGGATATACACCGGACGACAACGGATGGGGTCGGGGTCGTCGCCCTGTTATTAACGTCAGTTGGATAGACGCCCAAAATTATGTCGCTTGGCTGAGCGAAAGGACAGGACAGCGATATCGCCTCCTGACTGCGGCCGAATGGGAATATGCGGCACGGGCGGGAACGAACACACCTTTCCACTTCGGTTCGACCATTTCTTTCGATCAAGCCAACTTCAACGCGACGCCCAAAAGCTCCTTGAGTTCGAAGGGGACGAGTCAAAGGCAGACCGTGCCGGTTGGATCTTTTCCTGGCAATAGGTTCTACCTTCATGATTTTCACGGAAACGTAAGCGAATGGGTTGAGGATTGTTGGATTGACAGAAATACGATCGTTTCAGCTAATGGCTACGTGAATCAGGGTGGCGTCTGTAAGCGCCATGTAACGCGTGGAGGTTCGTACTCGTCCAGTTCTAGAAATATAACCTCAAATAGCCGAACGGTAGCGAGCAGAGGATCTTCGAGTATTGGATTTAGAGTCGCCAGGCTAATCAAATGATATCTCAATTAAGAGTTTCCCAGCGCGTATTGGGTTAGAATTCATTCTCGCTGCGGATTAGGTGGTATGGTGAGGGAGGTCTTGGAGCCTCGGGCTTATTCCTGATAAGACCCCAAGCGCGTTGCGCTATATGCAACGGAACCCGAATTTTGTCGCATATAGCGACTCATTAGCGGTGCTTATGTAGCATATACCGTGCAATTCCGTCGAAACGAACCCGAGAACGGGCCTTCGGGCGACGAACGAACCCGGCGAATCGACGAACGAACCCGCGTTTTCGACGAACGAACCCGACGTCTCGGGATCGAACCCGAGCCGACAGCTTGCCGCAGGCACTTTGTCCAAGCCGTTCCAAATCAAGACGTTGCGCGATGACGCTGACTCAGCCAGTCAGCCCAGCCCGCCGACCACATCCCGCCCTTCCAATACCGCCGAACGATGCCGAGCGCCGGCTTGACCGGAAGGCCGGAATCGGCTATTATTCCCATGTCGAGTATCCTGCGCCGGAAGGCGCTCCCACGCCTGCATCGCTGCAAAATCCGGAGGGGCCGGTGGGGAGGCTGTATAGACCGGAGACATAGGTAACACCCGTACGGAGAGATGGGTGACACTCCT
>CAKZLS010000043.1 GCA_937127205.1 uncultured Rhodospirillales bacterium | reverse complement strand
AGATTACCGTCCCTGATACACGCTCGCTCTATTAACGAAAACAAAAAATGCGGACTGGTTGCGGCCGCCACGTCCGGGCCACCGACTAAACCGAAGGGTTGAATCAGCGATCCAGGACGATCCGGAAACGCGCCTGTCTGTTCTCGATGTGCTCGATCAAGCCATTTACCCGGTCGAACGGGAAGCATTCGGTCACGCAGATTTCATTTTTTTCGGGGAGGCGGGCAAGGCAAGCTAACGACATAAAAACGAACAGTTCAATGGGAGGGAAATCCATGACCAACACCATCTATGACCACGGGGCTTTTTGCTGGGCCGATCTCGCCACCCCCGATCCCGATGGTGCCAAGACCTTCTATGCCGCTTTTTTCGGGTGGGGCCGCGAAGACCGGGATATGGGCGAAGATGGCGTTTATACCTTGCTGGATCTCAACGGCCAGTACGTCGCCGGAATGATGACCTTGTGCGAAGAGGACAAGAGCCACGGAGTCCCGCCGCACTGGATCGCCTATGTCGCAGTGGACAGCTGCGATGAGACCGCGGCACGGGCGCGGGACCTTGGCGGGACCGTGGTGACGGAGCCGTTCGACATTCCAGATGCCGGCCGCATGGCGGTGCTCCGCGATCCACAGGGGGCGTTCATCCCCTTGTGGCAGCGCGACAGCGCCCATCCAGGGGCCGCCCAACTCGAAGGAGTTCCAGGCAGCGTCTGCTGGACCGAACTGGCCACCACCGATGATGCCGCGGCCCAATCCTTCTACACCGCGCTTTTTGACTGGAAGGCCAAGGACTCATCGATCCCCGGCGTTTCGTATACCGAATTTCTGGTCGGCGACCGCTCGATCGCCGGAATGTTACAGATGACCGAGGAGTGGGGCGACGCTCCGCCGCACTGGCTGGTTTACTTTACCGTCACGGATTGCGACCAGGCCGCGGCGCAGGTCGAGGAATTGGGCGGTTCGGTGGTCAAACCACCGACCGACGTACCGGATGTTGGCAGGTTCGCCGTGTTCGCCGATCCGCAAGGGGCGGTGTTTGCCGTCATTGCCATGAGCGGGCCGCAGTAGTCGCTGTCTTTCTCGAGTCCAAGGATGCCAATAGACGCGCGTGATGGCGCATACCCTTCTGGTGTGCGACCTACGCGATGGACACTGTCATGCGATTGAACATCATCGGCGCCGGGCATGTGGGCCGAACCCTCGGCCGGCTGTTTCGCGACAATGGGCTCTGCGAAATCGGCGATATCCTGAACCGGTCGCAGCAAAACGCCGAGGCGGCCGCGGCGTTCATCGGCGGCGGCCGGCCCATCTCCGATAGCGGCGAGCTCACATCCGCCGATACCTGGATGATATCGGCGTCCGATCCGGCCATTTATCCCCTCGCCCTCGAACTCGCTCAAACCGGCGCGGCGCCGCCCGGAACCATTGCCTTTCATTGCAGCGGCGGAGTGTCATCCACGGCGCTCGGTCCGCTCTCCGACGCCGGTATTGCCACGTGCGCAATTCATCCGGCGAAGAGTTTTGCCGATCCGCAGGCCTGCATCGAAACATTCGCTGGCACCTTCTGTGGCGCGGAAGGGGAAGATCGCGCCCTGGACGTCGTCGGAAATCTGTTCGAACGATGCGGCGCGACGATCTTCCTTTTGAAGACCGAAGATAAGGAGATCTATCACGCCGCCACCGTGTTCGTGTGCAACTACCTGACCACGGTCCTGGATGCGGGCCTGAAATGCTTCGAGCAAGCCGGCGTCGATCGCCCGACGGCGTTGGCAGTAATGGGGCCGTTGGTGATGGAGACCGTGCGCAACAACATGGAGCACGGTCCCGAAGTATCGCTCACCGGCCCCATCGCGCGCGGCGATCCCGATCTGGTGAGAAAGCACATCGCCATACTCGCCCAATGGGACGGAGACGTCTTGGCCCTTTACCGGGAACTGGCCAAAGCCACCCTGGACATCTCCCGCCGCAAGGGCGCGGCCAATGCGACAGATCTGGAGGCCGTACGCACGCTCTTGGAACGATAACAATCCTCCATGCGTGGGCGCCCCAGACTATATATAAAATCAGTAGGAAAATGCGGGAGCCGCGTGGGAACCAATGTTGCGACCAAACGTTCAATGCCTATCCACCAATGTTTGGAGGACGTGATGGTAAACAAATCCGAATTGAGCCAAGATGAACTCGTCGCGAATGAGACGATTTCTCTAATTGCCGCCGACAAGGTCGAAGGCACGCCTGTCTACAACGCCGATGCCGAAAAACTCGGAACCGTCGATAAGCTGATGATCGACAAGTACACGGGCAAGGTATCGTACGCCGTCATGTCGTTCGGCGGATTTCTCGGCTTGGGCGAGAGCTACCACCCGCTTCCCTGGGATGCCCTGACCTACGATGTGGAGAGAGACGGCTATGTTATCCGTCTGACCCGCGAACAACTCGAAGGCGGGCCGCACTATGATCGGGCAACAGAACCCGACTGGCGCGATCGTGCCGTCGGCAAGAAGATCGACGATTACTACGGCGTTTATGGAGTCCCGATCTACGGTGGCGCGGCGCCGTAATGTCGACGTCCTGAGCCGCGGGCGCGGATGTGGAGCGTGTCCTCGTCAGCGGCTCTAGTCGAGCGGCACCCCTCCGCTTGCACTGACCGGGGACCGGTGATAGGTTCCGGGCCGCATTTTTATGCGTAAACCATCGAAGTCGTCCCTGAACCCGCCGTTCATATTTGCAAGCCCGTCTAGTTGGAACACGCTCCATGTCGCTGGACATCGATACCGTAAAGAACATCGCCCTGCTGGCGCGCATCCGTGTGGCCGACGAAACGCTCGAGCCCCTTGCCCATGAGCTTTCGGCCATTATCGGCTGGGTGGAACAGCTCGCCGAGGTGGATACCGACGGCGTCGCGCCCATGACAAGCGTGACCGAGACCATTCCCGACCTGCGCGAAGACGTGGTCAACGATGGCGATCGGCCGGACGCGGTCCTGGCCAACGCGCCGGATGGCGTGGATGCGTTCTACACCGTTCCGAAGGTTGTGGAATGAGCGCGCCGCTGACCGAGCTTACCCTTGCCAAGGCTCGCGACGGTTTGGCATCCGGCGATTTCACGTCCGTGGAATTGACCCAAGCCCACGTGGAGGCCATCGAACGGGCACGGGATCTCAACGCGTTCATCACCGAAACCCCGGACTTGGCTTTGGAACGGGCCGCCGAGTCGGACGCGCGCCGGGCCAAGGACGCAACCGCGGGGCCGATGGACGGACTTCCTATCGCCATCAAGGACCTGTTCTGCACTGAAGGCGTGCTGACAACCGCCGGGTCGCACATCCTCGATGGCTTCATCCCGCCCTACGAGTCCACCGTGACCGCCACCCTTAGGGCTGGCGGCGCGGTGATGATGGGCAAAGCCAATATGGACGAATTCGCCATGGGTTCGTCAAACATCACCAGCTACTACGGGGCGGTGAAAAACCCTCGGGGGCCGAAGGACGGCAAGGACTTGGTGCCGGGCGGCTCATCGGGCGGGTCCGCCGCTTCGGTGGCAGCGTGCCTTAGTCTCGCCGCCACCGGAACCGACACCGGCGGCTCCATCCGCCAGCCGGCGTCGTTTTCCGGCATCGTCGGATTGAAGCCCACCTACGGGCGCTGTTCGCGCTGGGGCATCGTCGCCTTCGCCTCTAGCTTGGATCAGGCCGGGCCCATGACCCGGACCGTACACGATGCCGCCATCATGCTCGGCGTCATGGCCGGGCACGACCCCAAAGACTCCACTTCCGTGCCCATGCCGGTTCCCGACTTCGAGGCGGCGCTCACGGGCGATATCGGTGGGCTGCGCGTCGGCGTGCCCAAAGAATACCGCCTGGACGGTATGGCCGACGAGATCGACGCGCTTTGGCGCCAGGGGATCGAGTGGCTGGAGGCGGCGGGGGCCGAAACCGTGGAGGTGTCGTTACCGCATACGCAATATGCGCTCGCCACCTATTACATCATCGCCCCGGCGGAGGCGTCCTCCAACCTCGCCCGCTACGACGGCGTCCGGTTCGGTTTGCGCGTTCCCGGAGACACTCTCGATGATATGTACAAGAACACGCGCGGCGAGGGATTTGGCGCCGAGGTTCGCCGCCGCGTACTGATCGGAACCTATGTGCTGTCGGCCGGCTACTACGACGCCTATTACCTGAAAGCGCAGAAGGTGCGTGCGTTGATCGCACGCGATTTCACCCGGGCGTTCGAGAACTGCGACGTGATCCTGACGCCGACGGCGCCGTCCGACGCCTTTGCCATCGGCGAAAAGATGGACGATCCCATCACCATGTATCTCAATGACGTTTTTACCGTGCCCAGCAGCCTTGCCGGGCTGCCCGGGATCTCGGTGCCGGCCGGATTGAGCGCGCGCGGCCTGCCGCTGGGACTGCAATTGATCGGCCGGCCATTCGACGAGGAAACCGTGCTGCGCACCGCCGGCGCTCTCGAGGCTGCCGCTGGTTTCGCGACCAAACCCTGAGCGCCGATTTGCCCAAAGTTGACAGTTTGCCGCTGAAACCGTATCGTCCGGCCCACACTGCCGACCATGGCACTAATCTAGCGATAGACGGAAAAAGACAATGAAAGTAAGACACTCCATTCGGTCGGCGAAGGTTCGCCAGCGTGATTGCGTCGTCGTGCGGCGCAAAGGGCGGCTTTATGTGATCAACAAACGCCACCCGCGTTTTAAAACCCGCCAAGGCTGATTCTCTCAAATTAATCACGTCTGACCTAACCCGTAAGCGTGCTATCCGTGGCTTCCGCGGGGCGGTTTGTCGTGTTTTTCGTTGTTGGGCTTTCGCTCGCCCTTCCGAAACCCTAAATTGATCAATTCGGCCGCTTTAGGCCGAAGGCAATTTTGCGGAAATGGGAGGTGTCGGATGCGCATGCCGGAACCGGACACGGACGTCATTGCGGGGCGCGTGCGGATCGCCAAGGATCTGAGCGCCATCGTTTCCGGCGACGGCGTCATTGCCGACGAGGACGAACTCCGCGTCTATGAATCCGACGGCCTGACCGCCTACCAGCAGATCCCGCTGATCGTCGTGTTGCCGGCCAACACCGCACAGGTGTCCGGCGTGCTGCGGTATTGCCACGAAAACGGAATCAAGGTGGTTCCGCGCGGCGCCGGAACATCGCTGTCCGGTGGCGCTTTGCCGCTCGCGGACGGCATCATCCTCGGTCTCGGCAAGTTCAATCGCGTCCTCGAGGTGGACTTCGATAACCGCTGCGCTGTTGTACAGCCGGGTGTCACCAATCTAGCCATCACCGGCGCGGTCTCCCATCGCGGCTTCTACTACGCTCCCGATCCGTCGAGCCAGATCGCCTGCACCATCGGCGGCAATGTGGCCGAGAACGCCGGCGGCGTGCACTGCCTGAAGTATGGACTGACCACCAACAACGTGCTTGGCGTGGAAATGGTGCTGATTAACGGCGAGGTCGTCCGACTTGGTGGCAAGCAGCTGGACAGTGGCGGTTATGACCTGCTCGGTGTCCTCACCGGATCGGAAGGTCTGCTTGGCGTGATCACCGAGGTGACGGTGCGGATATTGCGGGCGCCCGCAACCGCGCGCGCGCTGCTGATCGGTTTTCAATCGGCAAGCGCGGCCGGACAGTGCGTGGCCGACGTCATCGGTGCCGGCATCATTCCCGGCGGCATGGAAATGATGGACAAGCCGGCCATTCACGCTGCCGAGAATTTCGTGCACGCGGGATATCCGCTCGACGTGGAGGCGCTGCTGATCGTCGAGCTGGACGGCCCCGAGGCCGAGGTCACGCACCTGATCGAGAGTGTGGAGGACATCGCCCGCAAGGTCGGCGCGGTTCACCTGCGGGTCAGCCAGAGCGAAGAGGAACGCCAAACGTTCTGGGCCGGGCGTAAGGCCGCCTTCGGCGCCATGGGCCGGATCTCGCCCGATTACCTCTGCATGGACGGGACGATCCCCCGCCACCGCATGCCCGAAGTCCTTAACGGTATCGCCGAGATGTCCGAACGCTTCGGTCTGCGCTGCGCCAACGTGTTCCACGCCGGCGACGGCAATCTGCATCCGCTGATCCTCTACGACGCCAATACCCCGGGTGAATTGGAAAAAGCCGAGGAGTTCGGCGGTGACATTCTGCGGCTGTGCGTGAAGGTGGGTGGCGTGTTGACCGGTGAGCACGGGGTCGGCGTGGAAAAGCGTGACCTGATGGGTGAGATGTTCAGCGAAGACGACATGAAACAGCAGCAACGCCTCAAGTGCGCCTTCGATGCCGATGGATTGCTGAACCCCGGCAAGGTTTACCCCACGCTCCACCGCTGCGCCGAACTGGGACGGATGCATGTCCATCATGGCCAGCTGAAGTTCCCGGATATCCCGCGGTTCTGATGCCGTTGGCCGGACCGGATTGATATGAAAAGGCGCCGATGAGCGAGAGTTTCCGCCCCAATACCCTCGAACAGGTGGCAGAGGCCGTGACATGGGCAGTTGCCGGAAAACACTCGCTGCAGATCGCCGCCAGCGGGACGAAATCGACTCTCGGCCGAGACGTTGAGATCGCCAACCAATTGAACTTGGGTGCCTTTCGGAATATTTCGCTTTACGAGCCGGAGGAACTGGTGATTTCGGCCGGCGCGGCCACGCCGCTTCACAAGATCGAACAGGCGTTGGCCAAGAGCAACCAGCAACTAGCCTTCGAGCCCGCTCACTTGGGAAGGCTCTTGGGCGCGCCGACGAAGCGGTTTGGGTCCGACGGCGGGACGCTCGGTGGCGTGATCGCCTGCAATCTTGCGGGCCCCCGCCGGATTCGGTCCGGCGCCGCTCGCGACCACCTTCTCGGGTTTCACGCGGTCAGCGGGCGGAGCGAACCGTTCAAGTCCGGTGGCCGGGTCATCAAGAACGTCACAGGGTTCGATCTGTCGAAGTTGATTACCGGATCCTTCGGAACCCTCGCGGTGATGACCGAGGTAAGTGTCCGCGTTCTGCCGACGCCGGAGGAAACCCGAACAGTTCTCGTGCTCGGGTGCAGGGACGAAGATGGCGTGCGCGCACTGACTCAAGCCCTCCAGAGCCCCTACGAGGTGTCCGGTGCCGCCCATTTGCCGAGCGATGTTGTCGTGCTCTCCAAGATCTCGCCCATCGCCACCGCGGGCGGCGCCGTAACCGCAATCCGCATCGAAGGACCCGCGCCGTCGGTGGAAGTCCGATGCGAAGCCATTCGCCGCCTTCTGGCACCGTTCGGCGCGGTCGAAGAGCTGAGCAAGAAACATTCTCTGGCATTTTGGTCCGAGGTCCGCGATGTGGGCTTTTTCGTCCGCGATCGCGAACGGCAGATTTGGAAAATGTCGGTTCCGCCCACGGTCGGCACCGCCGTTGCCGCGGCGCTTTTGTCGGGGACGGACGGCCAATGCTTCTACGATTGGGGCGGTGGTCTGATATGGATAAGCCTTCCGTCGGCCCCGGACGCCCGTCATGAGTTGGTTCGGGACGCAGTGGCCAAGAGTGGCGGATATGCGACCCTGATTCGTGCCGAGCCCGAGGTGCGGGCGCGCGTTCCGGTGTTCCAGCCGCAACCTGCTCCCCTTGCCGCTTTGACACGGCGGGTCAAGGACGGTTTCGATCCCGCGCGGGTGCTCAACCCGGGCCGAATGTACGAGGGCGTTTAGGGTCATGCGAACGCAGTTTACCGACGTTCAACTCGCCGACGCCGGGATTCAAGAGGCCAACGACATTCTGCGCACGTGCGTACATTGCGGCATGTGCCTCGCCACCTGCCCCACCTACTTGCTGCTCGGCGACGAACGGGACAGTCCGCGGGGACGCATCTATCTCGCTAAGACCATGCTGGAGTCGGGCGGGCCGGCTACGCCAGGGGTGGTCAAGCATCTGGATCGCTGCCTCACCTGCCTCTCGTGCATGACCACCTGCCCGGCGGGCGTGAACTATGCGCACCTGGTGGACCGTGCGCGGGTCCATATCGAAAAGACGTACACCCGGCCTT
>CAKZLS010000042.1 GCA_937127205.1 uncultured Rhodospirillales bacterium | reverse complement strand
ATCCGGCTTACGATACCAATAGGTCCCTACCGGGGTCGACAAGGGTACTGTTCGCTAGGTCTTCTTCGAGCAATTCGTCAAGCCAACGTGCATGGCAACGGCAACAAAAAAGGCGCTCAGAAGCCCACTTCTGCAGACACCTGAGCGCCTAATTTCGGCGCCCAATGCCGTTCAAAACCACCGGGACGATCGGACCGTGATGATCCGTCTCACACCCGTGATGGATCAGGCCGTTTCGGCAGCTGCTCCCTTGGGTAGCGCGGCCGCCGCCCGTTTCCGGGTTCGTGGCGCGGCCCGCCGTTTGGCCGGTTTCGGTTTCGGCTGCGGCTTGGCGACCAATCCGCCGCTCGGCAACTCGACATTGACCTCGAGCATGGAGACCTTGCCGGCGTTTTCGAATTCGACGGAGATCTTTTCCTGGTCGATATCGATGTATTTGCCGATGGCTTCGAGAATGTCCCGATGAAGCTGGGGCAGATAATCGGGTTGTGACGTTCCCGCCCGCTCGTGCGCAAGCAGGATCTGCAACCGCTCTCGCGCCTCCGGGGCGGAAGGCTTGGACCGCCGCCAGAATAGGTCGAGAATGCTCATGCCGTCCTCCATAACAATCTTTGAAACAGGCCGCGACGCTCCGGTTTCATGAAGCGGTGCTCTATGGTTTCGCCAAGGAACCGGCTGACGGCATCGTTGTACGCCCGTCCAGCCGCCGAGTCCGTATCCAGGATAACCGGCTGCCCCACGTTGGACGCTTTCAGAACGGACTGGCTCTCCGGAATGATGCCGAGCAGCGGAATCCCCAAAATTTCCAATACGTCGTCCACTTTGAGCATCTCGCCCCGTTCGACGCGGTTGGCATCGTAGCGGGTTAGCAGCAGGTGCTCCTTGACCGGTTCGAGATTTTCCTCGGCGCGGCGCGAGCGGCTTTGCAGCACGCCGAGAATGCGATCGCTGTCACGGACGCTCGAGACCTCCGGGTTGGTGACGATGATTGCCTCGTCGGCGTGATAGAGCGCCATCAGCGCGCCCTTTTCGATGCCGGCGGGGCTGTCACAGATGATGTAGTCGAAGTCCTCTTTGAGCTGCTCGAGAACCTTGCCCACCCCCTTTTGCGTCAACGCGTCCTTGTCCCGCGTCTGGCTGGTGGGCAGGATCGCCAGGTTTTCGACCCGCTTGTCCTTGATCAGCGCCTGGTTCAGCTTAGCGTCGCCGTTGATGACGTTGATGAAGTCAAAAACGACCCGGCGCTCACAGCCCATGACCAGATCCAGATTGCGCAGGCCGACGTCGAAGTCGATCACCACGGTCTTGTGGCCTTGGAGCGCGAGACCGGAGGCGAATGCGGCAGCGGTGGTCGTCTTGCCGACCCCACCCTTGCCCGATGTCATCGTAATGATTTTAGACACGTAATCCTCCGTGTGTTTCGATCCAAAGGGACATTGCGATCGAGAGCGCCATCATTACGACAACGGCTCGATCATGACCCGTTCACCTTTCAAGAAGATCTGAACGGGCTGCCCGATCAGATCTTCGGGGATATCGTCCCGAACCCGCCAGTATCCGGCGACCGAGACCAGTTCCGCTTCCAGGCTCCGGCAAAAGATCCGTGCGCGGGTATCGCCGGAAACACCGGCGAGCGCCCGGCCGCGCAACGTGCCGTAGACGTGAATGTGTCCGTCCGCCAACAATTCGGCACCCGGACTGGCGGTGGCGAGAACCACAAGATCGCCCTGATGAGCGTAGACCTGCCGGCCCGATCGGACCGGCTGGGTGATCACCATTGCGGTCGCATCCGGAGAATCGGAATCGGCGACCGCAGGTGGTGCCTGGGTTTCGATTGCCGGCGTGTCCTCGGCTTGGGGGTCCGGCGTCTCCACCGTGCGCTTGTCGCCGTCGGCGCCCACCTCCACCAAGGATGGCCGCCCCTCGCGGAAGACCGTCCATCCCGCATCCACCGCCACTTTGTTCTGTTCCGGCGTTCCGTTTTGAACGCCGATGGGGATAAGCGAATGCTGGCGCAGGCGGCGGCCCATTTCAGCCATGTTGAACGGCGGAGCGTCGGCGAGGTCCTTGAGATCCACCACAACGGGCGCGAACCGGTAAAAGTTCGGAGCCTGTCCAATTTTATCGGCAAGCCGGGAATAGAATGTCTGGTCCTTCGGGTCCGGTAATTCCAGAACCAACAGGGTGTAAGAAGCCCCGCGGATCTGAATGGCCGGCGGGTCCCTTGGTTCGTCCAGAACGGCTTGTGTTGCCGAGGTCATTTTGATGTTCGCGTCCTTTCGCCACCCCATGTGCTCACAGGCACTCTTTTGCTTCTAAATTGGATGCACGAGTCGCGATCTACTTGCAAGTGGGCGGCCGGGTACCGCCGGGCGACGGGAACTAACCCTCGAACATCATTGATGAATCGATACCGGTTGGAGGCCGGGACGGAGAGACGGAGTCCTTGCCTCACACTGCCAAATGGCCATCCCGCTACCGAATCGGCTTACAGATTCGGGTAAAACGCACAACCGGTTGTGGTTGGGTCACTTTTCGGCCTTATTCGGCAACAAACTTCGCGCTCGCCAAAACGTCGCCTTGGGCGTTGGCCACGACGACACGCCAATCCCCCCTCTGGCTGGCCGGGATGGTCTTGCTTGAATACGCCCGCCACCGGTCTCCACCGATCTCGATGCGTAGCGTGACCATGGTTTGGCCATCGTGCTCCCAACGGTGGAAAACGGTTTCGCCGCTCAGGCCCTTCAATTCGGTGAAATAGTAGAGCGTGCGGCCACCGCTATCGCCGAGCTTGACCGGTGACGATAGCTGATCGACAGGTTCGCGCCCGCGGACCGCCGATGTCAGCTGGGAGCGAGCAACGCCACCTGCGGTGTTAGGGTCGGGCGCCGACAAATCCGGTTCCCGGCCGGTCGTGAACGGCCTTTTGGCCGGTAGCGGCATGTTGACGAACGCAGGATTCAAAATACGCTGAGGTGAACTGTCTGGTTTCACCGGCGGTGAAATCGCCGCCAGAGCGCTGTCCGGCCGCGAACTTTCGGGCGGGCGGGTATCCGGGGTCGGCGTTTCCGGTGTGAGTTCCGTGATCCCGGCAGGTGACCCGGAGCCCGCCGACAACGTCGCCATTTCCCTCGATGGGTCCGACCCTCCGGTCTCAAAACGGTCCAGGCTCTCGTCGCTTACGGTGTCGGTCGGCTCTGCGTCACCGCCGTCCTCCCCGGAAAGGACCGCGCCGGCCATCTCGGCTTCCGCCGGTGGAACACCGGCGTCCTCGGCGTCGTTTGCAGAGGGACTGGACGCGGCAGCCATCAGGGCGGGCGAAGACGGTCCATAGACGTTCGTATAAAACAGCCCCGCCCCGATCGCCGTAAGAAATACAACGGCACCGACTGCGGCGAAAGCGACGCCACCGAGCCTCCGGGAGTGCTGGCCCGCGCCGGTGCCCGAACTCACTTTCGCTCCTTGATCGGAGTCGAGCGATTCCTGGGCGTCCATTTCCTGGTTGGGGTAAGTAACCCTGATCTTGACGAAGTCGCTCATGGCATCTCATTTCAAAGTGTGAAGCCGCCGGATTGGCGAATACCCCAGGGGCGCGGTGCGACGGACTTGACATCCCTGGCCGAGCATTCCCGGTGACCTGTTTCCGGGCACACAATTAACACACGTGGACAATGGCCTATCTGAATAAGTTCTCCCCGTATTTTGCGCTATCAATTACTAAATATCAATACAATGCCGCCCATCACTACTACCTGTTGTTTATTTAGGCCCTTGCAACGTCTTCGCGTGAGTGATTAAGCAGCGCCGATCTCGATGTCGACCGTCCCCGCCGCCGCATGGTAAGACACCAGATCATTGTGAAAGAATCGCCGCGGATCGATTGAGCGCAACGACGAGAGCGGATGCACATGAAGAAGTTCAAAATTCATACCGGTCTTCGACGCATTCGAAAGAAGCGCCGGAGCACGCCCGGAGCGGCTCCAGGCACGCTCGTGCCGGATCCGCACGCTATCCACCCCAAGGTTACTCTGATTGCCTACGGACCCGAGGAGCTGGAAGAGAGCACGATTGAAGATATAAAGGAAGTCGAGGGGGCCCTCGGACGGTTTCCCGTCATCTGGGTCAACGTGGACGGTCTGGCCGACCACCAGCTGATCGTTGATCTCGGATCCATCTTCGGCCTGCACCCTCTTGCGCTGGAAGACGTGGTCAATACCCATCAGCGTCCGAAGGTGGACGATTACGAGAGCAACATCTTGATCGTCACCCGCCTGGCTCCGGTTGTGGGTGAACATGGCACCGAGCAACTCTCCGTCTTCCTCGGTAACAACTTCGTCGTTACCTTTCAGGAACGCCATGGCGACTGTTTCAACCCTGTTCGAGAGCGCATTCGCCATGGCCGCGGTCGCATTCGCGAGGCCGGTGTGGATTACCTCGCGTACGCATTGCTCGATA
Organism: uncultured Rhodospirillales bacterium; assembly: GCA_937127205.1. Classification (GTDB taxonomy): domain Bacteria; phylum Pseudomonadota; class Alphaproteobacteria; order Rhodospirillales; family Defluviicoccaceae; genus CAKZLS01. The sequence goes on along the minus strand of CAKZLS010000042.1, from coordinate 18,339 downwards.
CCGCAGTGGACGGCTACTTTCCGGCACTGGAAAAATACAGCGACATTCTCGAGGATCTGGAAGAGCAAGTGTTGGATGACCCAGACGTCGCGGTTGTCGGCAGGATCCATGGGCTAAAACGGGAACTCCTCGAATTCAAGCACGCCATCTGGCCGCAGCGGGATCTCTTCGGGGTGCTCATCCGCGATACCATGGATTTGATCACGGACCAAACGACCGTCTATTTGCGCGACTGCTACGATCATACCGTTCAGCTCATGGACCTGACGGAGACTCACCGGGAAACCGCATCCGGATTGCTCGATACCTATCATTCCAGCATCAGCACCCGGATGAACGAAATCATGAAGGTGCTGACCATCATCGCCACGATTTTCATCCCGCTCAGCTTCATTGCCGGCGTCTACGGAATGAACTTCGATCCGCAAGTGTCGCCATGGAACATGCCGGAACTTAGCTGGTATTATGGTTATCCGTACGCGATCGGCCTTATGGCATCGCTGGCGGGCGGCCTGCTGTTTTATTTTTATCGAAAGGGCTGGATCGGTCGGCGACGAAGATAGCCGGCAGCAGCATGCAGAAACAGGCAAGCACGAACACCTTGTTGATAAACCAGTTGGTGGTCCAGATGGTCCATTCCGGGTCGCCGAAAAACAAAATGAACTTGGTGACGACGATGATAATTTCCACCACCGACACACCCACCGCCAGCGCCACCGTGTAGCGCTGCCAGTTTAGCAGCGCCCAGGCCAGCCACAGGTGCGCAACCCACCAGAAATCCCAATAGATGTACGTGATGATAGGGACGCCTTCGGCCAGCGCCATCGACACCGGGAAGATGTACTTGATCACCAGCGTCCACGCGGCGAGGATGATCAGAAAATGCGCCAGAAACCGAATCACCAGAGGTTCCTCAGGCTAGCCGGGTGGCCGCATCGCGGGTCAGGTGCGCGATGGGAAGGCCGAATGGGCAGGCACCAAGGCACGCTTGATGTGAACAGGTTGCGCACGCGCCGGCGTCGGTGCCGAGGCGGGCGTAGTCCATGGTGGCGAGCGCGTGATCGCCGTAGTCCACGTCATACATGCGGGTCCGCAGCACCTCGGCGATCTGCACGCCCTCCGGGCAGGCGCCCTCGCAGCCGTCGCAACCATGGCGGCAATAGCGCGTGTTCTGAAGGTAGGCGTACCGGGCCAGCAGATTGAAATCGCCGCCCTGGATGGTCGGGTCGCCGGAACCACCCAAGTATTCATTGATGGCGTTCTTGCTGTTCATGGAAATCAGCAGCGCGTCCACTCTCGGGCTGGACAGAACCCAGCGGAACGCCGCCTGGGCGTAGGTACCGCCCTCCCATTCGTAAGGCCGCATGTCGTTCAGACGGGCGCCCATCAGCGTCTTCATGGCAATCACGCCGACGTTGTTCCGCTTGGCCTTGTCGAGAACTGCCGGCAAGTGCGGCTGGATAGCCGGGAAACTGACGGCATCGCGCATGCGCGAGTAGAAGTCCGGATCTTGGCCGAAGTTGTAGGCCACCAAAACCACGTCGGCGAGGTCCTGCTCGATGGCGTAGTCGAGACACGGAACCAGTTGCGAGCCGTGGCCGGACATGGCCCTGAACCGGATCTTTCCCTGTTCCTTGGCGCGGTCGGTGAATTCCCGCCACTCGGGGTTCTTCATCCGCGACACGTCGTTGACGGCGTGATTGAAGTAAATATCCACATAGTCTGTCTTCAGCCGCCGCAAACTGCCCTCCAGCGCCTCCATCATTTCCTTGCGGGTGTCGGAGGCGCCGGCCTTGGTTTTCGAGCTGATAACCACCTTGTCGCGGACGCCATGCAGAGCCTCGCCGATGGCCTCCTCGGCGTAGCCGAAACGGTAGCTCTCGGCCGTATCGAAGAAATTTACGCCCCGATCGAAGGCATAGCGCACCAAATCCGCGTCGGTCAGACTGGACGAACCGAAGGACACATCGGACACCTGGAGGCCGGTTCGGCCCAGGGTCACCATGCGCTGGATGCGCGGTTCTCCTTCCCCGCCGTCTCGCGATGGGCTGGCGGACGCATTGACGGCCTGGAAAGAAGCCGTTGCGGCGGCCGCTGTTCCGAGGCCGATAAATTTGCGACGATTGATCATCTCTGGTCATCCTTTCGCGGTCTGAAGCCATTCCTTGGCTCTAATCGATCCCATATCGGAGAAATCGTCCGGAGTGTCATAATCCTTGAAGATCCCCTGGTCGTCGACGGCCACCTCCATAACCTTTTCGCCATGGGCATCCAGGAGCGCCCGAGCCCCGGCATCGCCGGTCAGCGTGCTCAATTCCCCGAAAAAACGGCGGCCGAACAGAACCGGATGGCCGCGCCGCCCCTGATGGACCGGAACGCAGATGTCCCGGCCCCTGGCTGGGGAAAACGCGGCGATCAGCCGATCGATGGTATCGGCCCGAACATGGGGCATATCGCCGAGGCAGATCATCGCGCCGTCGATCGTATTGGGAAGCGATGCAACGCCGCGCGCCAACGACGTTCCCATGCCGGCGGCATGATCGTCGTTATGCGTAAACCGCATGCTCGCGCGCGCACTAGCGAGCGCGGCGGCGACGGCAGGCGCGTCGTGACCGGTGACCACAACGAGCTCGGCGACGGGGCTATCCGCCAGCCTGTCGACGACACCGCGTACCAACGGGGTTCCACCGACCTCGCACAGCAACTTATTACGCGTTCCCATGCGGCCGGAGGCGCCGGCGGCGAGGACTAAGGCGGCGACGCGCGGCATCCGATCACCCGCCGGCGCGTCCTCGGTGTCCGGGTTTCCTAATACAGCCGCCGCACCGAGCGTCCGAAGCGCGGCGCAGGCCGCCCCGTAGCCGTTATCGATGTTGCAAACCGTGATCCCCGGCGCGCACGACGCCAGACACGCAAACAACGCCGTTTCGCCCCCACGCGCAGCACCGTACCCCGCCGACGTGGGCACGGCGATCACCACGCCCGGAACCAGCCCCCCGAGTACGCTCGGCAGCGCCGCGTCCATGCCCGCCACGGCGATGACAACGGGATGCCGAGCGATGTCGTCCATCCGGTCCATCAACCGCCAAATCCCGGCGACGCCCACATCGAAGATGACGGTCGCGCCCACGCCATTGAAAGCCAGCGTTCGCACCGCCTCCCACGCGGCCGGCGCGTCGGACGTTCCGGCGGTGACCACGGCCACGTGAGGATGATCGGTTTGGATCGGTGTGTGGTCAAAGAATGCGGTGCCTGATAGCGCGTGATAGTCCAATCCCTGACGATGGTTCGGCGAGAGCGCCTCCACTTTCTCCCCATCCAGACGGGTGAGCAGAAGCTCGGCGCCCCGGTCCCGGGCAATACGCAGGATTTCGTCGATCTGTTCCGGTGTTTTTTGGGCACATAGGATCGCCTCGCCGAAACCCAGGCGCTCAGCCCGGTTCAAATCGAGCATGACGTCGGACCGGGTCATGCGATCTGCGTCCTCTGCCCGCCGACAAAGGCGCTGCCTTGTGCGTACGGAGCCAGTTTGACGTCGCGATCACCAACTCTGCGCCCTGCATCTGCGATCAACGCTTGGCGGCCAGCGGCGCCAAGACCGTCCAGCGTTGCCGCATCGAGTTCGATGACAACGCCCGATCGCCGGACGCGGCAACGGACGGTGTCCGGGTTGACGGTCTTTCGGAGCCAGCTTTCCACGGCATCGATGCGCCGCAGCGTCTCCGGCTCGATGCGAATGCCCGTTTCCACCCGGCTGGACAGGCAAGGCGACGCCGGCAGTTCCGCCAGTTCCGGCAAGCCGAGGCGCCGGGCGAGCGCACGCACCTGGGACTTGGCAAGGCCCGCCTCCACGTAGGGATGACGCACATTGTTTTCGGTGGCCGCCTGGAGCCCCGGGCGATAGTCGCTTAAGTCGTCGGTGTTGGTCCCCGACAGCACCACGCCGTCGGACAGGCGCCCGAGAGCCATGTAGAGATTGGATTTGCAGAAGTAGCAGCGGTTGACCGGATTGGCGCGGTAGCGCTCGTCGGCGAACTCTCCCGCATCCACCACATCCAGCCGCCAACTCTCGGCCGCGGCCTGTGCCCGCACCCGTTCCGTTGCCTCGGCCGGCACCGCGGGAGACAGCGCGTGCACCATGCGTATTCGGGCGGCGCCAAGCACCTGCTGGGCGAAGCTCGCTAGGGTCATGGAGTCGACCCCGCCGGACACGGCGATCGAGGACCCGTCACATCCGCGGATCACATCGGCAAGGCGATCGCCGTCAACCATCCGCCTTCTCCGCATCGACCGCCGCCTCTTCCGCGCTTCGACGGCGGGCTCGACGCACGCCGGCACCCTTCACGGGTGCGAGGCTGCTCATCTCCGCCTTGGCCGACACACCCTTCGGCCGGCGTGCCAGCTTGACCGGCATGCCCTGAAAATCGTGGATCTCTCGCTTGAGCGTGGTCCGCGAGACCGTTGCGCGTCGCACACCCAGCGTCGTGGTTTCGTTAAAAATCTCGTGGACCACTCGTGCCGCACCCTCTGGCGCTGCCAGCACTTGGATTGCGGCTGCCTGACGGCCTTTCTTGCCCAGAACGGGCCACTGACAGACATCGATGACGTCGGCAGAACCACGCAAGTGATCGAGCGCGGCGGCGAGGTCTTCACCGGTCTGATCGTCGATCTCGAACCGCATCACCTCGACCGGCGCGGACTCAGGCGCCGTATGGGGCTCGGCAAACACCGAGGCGCGCAGGACATTGCTGCGCGATTGCAGTTTCCGCGTTCCGAAACCGGTTCCCGCGCCAATCAGACGCCGTGGAATGAAATCCGCGTCCAGAGTCGGCGACAAGAAGCGAAGGATCGCGGCGCCGGTGGGTGTCACCCGCTCTCCCTCTTCGCCATCATCCACCAGAACAAACCCTTTGAGCAGTTCCAGCGCCGCAGGACCGGGAACCGGCAACAGGCCGTGGCTCGTCCGCACAAGTCCGCGGCCGCGCGGGATCGGACCGATAGACCAGCGGCACGGATCAAGCGCAGCAATAATCGCCGCCGCGGCAAGAATATCGGCAAGGGAGTCATATGCTCCCACCTCATGGAATACCACGCCGTTCACATCAATGCCGTGAACAACCGCCTCCGCTTCGGCGAGAAAGGTGAAAATACCGAGCGCCGCTGTCCGGGTACGGTCGTCGAGCGGCGCTGCGGCGATGCGCTCCCGAATTTCTCGCCAGTGAACGTGTGAATCGCCGTCGCTCGCCGGCCCGTCCACATTAAACCGCGATCCCGTCAGCACGCCATCGCCATGGGGCGCCAGCGACACGCCTGCCCCGTCGGGAAGTCCAACGGCGGCGATGGCGCCTTGGCACGCCGGCCACAGATCGGGGCGGATGTCGAGAAGTGCCGCCGAAAACATGTCGCCAGCGACACCGCCCACGGAATCGAGATGCACCGCGGTCACGGTTTCCGGAGGGCCTCCAGCAAGCTCTACCACATCGGTGTTCCTCGCACATAATGCGCCTGATCTGACGGCGGACGCCCGTGAAGCGTTTATACCGAATTATGTAGCGTAAGAATGAGCATTTGCGATGATCAAGAGAGCCGGTCACCGCAATTTCAGGCGGTTCCGGAGGACGACTATTTAGTGATCCTCTCGGCGATCCGGGTGGCCTCGGCGAAGTCGGCGGCGAGATGGACAGGCGCACCGCCGCCGATAATCCGCATTTGCCTAAGCACGCTTTCCGGTTGGGCCTGCAGTCCCGAGATAATCAGCGCGGTCCGGTGCTTGGCACATTTGCGAACAAAATCAGAAAATTTGGAAGCGCCTGTGGCATCCATCATGGGAACGTCGCGCATGCGGACGATGAACGCCCGAGGCGACCCCGCAACGCTGTCGATCACGTCGGCCAGCCGGTTGGCCACACCGAAGAACAGGGGGCCGCGCAACTGGAAAACCTCCACGCCCTTCGGCAAGGCATTCCGCTGGGAGGCGTCAAGGGCGGTCGATCTGTCGAAGTCATCAGCGTCGTCCTCGATAATCGTCGTGCCGCTGGCGCTGATGGCGACCACTTGGGTCATGCGGTGCATGAACAAAATGGCCCCCAGGACCACGCCCACCTCAATGGCCACGGTGAGATCCACGGCCACCGTCAGGCCGAAGGTGAGGATCAGGACCGCGCGGTCGCCCCAGGGTCCGGTCATCAGATGGAAAAACCGGCCCATATCGCTCATGTTCCAGGCCACGATGACCAGCACCGCAGCGAGACACGCCAGCGGAATGTGATCTGCGAGCGGGGCGAAGACCAGCATGAACATTAAGACGAACACCGCGTGCAGCATTCCGGCCACCGGCGAGCGGGCGCCGCTGCGGATATTGGTGACGGTGCGGGCAATGGCGCCGGTGGCGGGGAGACCGCCGAACAGCGCCGACGCGCTGCATGCGATTCCCTGGGCCACCAGTTCACAATTGGAGCGGTGTCGCCGCCCGGTCATGCTGTCGGCGACGACCGCGGACAGCAGCGACTCCACACCCGCCAGAAACGCAATCGTAAACGCGCTCGGCATCAAGTCCCAAAGTCGGTCGAGGGTCACCTTGGGAAAGGCGGGCATGGGGAAGGAACTGGGAATACCGCCGAATTTGGAGCCGATGGTGTCGATGGGAAGACCGGCCATGGCCGTCACCACCGACGCCAGAACCACGGCAACGAGAAATCCGGGCACCTTGGGCGCATAGCGCCGGAGCCCGACGATCAGCGCCAGAGCTCCCAGCGCGACCGCCAGATTTGTCAGATTGATGGTCTCGCGCACGTTCCACAATGCCGGCACCTTCTCGAGGAAGTCGGCGGGAACCTGATCGAGCGACAGCCCGAAGATATCCTTGATCTGACTGGTCAGGATTATGACGGCAATGCCGGCGGTGAACCCCGTGACCACCGGTTCGGGGATATACTTGATCCATGTTCCGAGATGAAAGAGACCGGCAACGATCAGCATCGCTCCGGCCATCAACGTGGCCAACACCAGACCATCGTACCCGTGCTGCTGGATGACGCCGAATACCACCACCACGAACGCCCCCGTGGGACCGCCGATCTGGAACCGGCTGCCGCCCAGCATGGAAATCAGGAACCCCGCGACAACGGCGGTAATCAGCCCTTTCTCGGGTGTTGTCCCCGACGCGATGGCCAGCGCCATAGCCAGCGGCAGCGCCACGATCGCTACGGTCAGCCCGGCGACGGCGTCGTGTCTGAGGTCGGCGAAGGAATAGTGATGCTTAAACGTGGTGTAGAGTTTCGGAACGAATAGGTGCCACTCTACGGTATTGGTCGTCTGAGGCGTTGCGGTCGGCGTGTTCATTTGGCGGGGCGTGTGTCGACGTCTTGAAAGTCGGGCAACCGTTTACATTCGGCAATGCGTCATCTTAGCCGATTCCCCATATGACTGATAGAGTTTTTGTGCACTGCACAATAACTCTTTCCGCGCACTAAACCGCAGAGAAAGTTTGGCAGAGCATGAGCATCTATAGACCTTGGAGACAACGGCAAGGCCGACGCCTTATCGGCAGTGCGGTAACCGTCGATGCTCGCACTCTTCGTCCGAATCACACGCTTGACGAAGTAGGCGCAAGACTTCGTCCACGCATGCTTTCACGTCCTTGCAACGCAAACACCATAGCCGCATCGACTTCATCCCCACAGATTTGGATCCGTCGATTGAACGCGATAATGGCTAACAAACGGTTAACGGAGTCGCCGCTGGCTGGGGCGTCAGGACTCGAACCTGAAATGCCTGGACCAAAACCAGGTGTGATGCCAATTTCACCACGCCCCAATACTCGATGGAATGACCCCATATTTAGCCGTAATCCTCGGCACTCGCAACCGGCGGGTGAGGCCGAATGCCGACAGGACCTCTTTACGCCACAGAGCCGTTGGACCGTCGCTTGCTGTTCGGTTTCTCGGCCGGCGGCGGAGAAAAGCTGAGAATGGTGTCACCGGCCTTTGCCGTCGGGCGGCCTTTGTCGGTGCTGAAGGTCATTTCCCCGGACGGAGACACATTGAACAGCATTTCCGTCCCGTCCGGCCGATCGGCGATATAACGAACGAAATCGTATTCTCCGGTCAACCGCGTTTTTTGAAAAACCCAGCCGCTCCTGCGAAGCTGAACCAATTCGTGGTACCCGGTGCCGGAGCGCAACAGGGTTCGTCCGCGAATGGTGTGCGCCAGGTCCTTGTGGTCCTCATCGTCATCCGCCCCCAACCCGATCTGATACACCCGGTGTCGGCCGATCTCGGGTGCCAATTGAGAACAGACCAGGGCGTTGTATGATTCATTCTCCGTGAGCGCCAGAACGTAGCCGAAGTTATTCATTTCGAGATGGAACTCGGCGGCCTCGGAAAGAACTTGGCCATAGTACGTTGGCAATCCGGCAAGCCGGGCTTCGCGCAGCCGGTGCCAATTGGAGTCGACTACAGTGGCCGGAATTTCAAGATCCTTTAGCGCGGTCGCAAGCCCCGTGCTCCACGGCGAGGCGCCGACAAGAAGGACCCCGGGCTTTCCAGTGGCCGAAAGACCCAGCCTTCGGCTTAGCCAACCGATTGAGAAGCCGTGCGCGATGACCGTGGCGAACACAATGGCAAAGGTTAGCGGCACGAGCATGGCGCCATCCTCGAACCCCATATCGACCAAGGCGGGCCCAAATATGCCGGCGATCGCAACCGCGACAATCCCGCGCGGCGCGATCCACCCGATCAGTGTCCGTTCCTGCCACGACATCCCGGTGCCGATGGTGCTGAGCCAAATAGTCAAAGGCCGGACGATAAACAGAATGGCGCCGACAAAGACCGCCATACGCCAATCGGCGGAGAGAATGACATCCCTGGGTAACGACGCGCTCAGGACAACGAACACGGCCGAAACCAGGAGAATGGTTAGATTCTCCTTGAAACGGCGCACCTCGTCGATGCTGGCCACTTGCGAGTTTGCCAATGTGATCCCCAGCACCGTAACGGCCAACAGACCGGTTTCTTTCTGAACCAGATTGGCGCACTCGAAACAGGCAAGAACGGCACAAAGAATGGTCGGAGCCTTGAGGTATTCCGGGACCAACCCGCGATAGAACGCGGACGCGATCAGCCGGCCCAACCCGAGGCCCAGAATGGTGGCAAGTGCTAAGCCGGCAATCATCGTGGCGCTGGCGGTGAGCAATGTGTCGCCACCGTAAATGACCGACACGACCTCAAAAGCGAGCACCGCCAGCAATGCACCGACGGGATCGTTGATGATCCCTTCCCATTTCAATACCGCCGCCGGACGAGACGCGAGCCTGGCCTGACGCAACAGCGGAAGGATGACGGTGGGGCCGGTGACCACGAGGATTCCCGCGAACAGAATAGCGACGGGCCAGGACAGGCCGGCGGCATAGTGCGCGGCGAAGGAGCCCAGTATCCAGCCGATGGGCGCGCCGACGAACACAAGCCGGTGAACCGCTGTGGACACACTCCGCAGTTCGCGGAAGTGCAGGGTTAATCCGCCTTCGAACAGGATAATGGCGACCGCGATGGCGACGCCCGGCTGCAGCAGCGGACCGAAATCCTCGACCGGATTAAGAATCCCCAGAACCGGGCCGGCCATCACCCCTGCCAGCGCCAGCAGAACGATCGCCGGCAATTGCAGCCTCCAGGCCAGCCATTGCGATCCCAAACCGAGCACGAAGATCAGGGCGACCTTGATGACGAGATATTCTTCCATTGGATCTTTGTCGGGTGTCCCTCGAGTGAGGGCGGAAGATGACCTATTTTGTTGGCCAAGGGAAACAAAGATCGCCGAGGACCCGACCGCGACGTCGGTTTGCGCTAACCTTGAGCCAACGGCGCCGGCTCGATCCACCAGTCCGGGTATTCCTGGCGCAGCCGCTGGGCGCCCTGCTCCGCCTCTTCGTGGGTGGCGAACAGGGCGAAGCAGGTAGCACCGCTTCCGCTCATACGGCTCAACAGCGCGCCGGGAAGCAAATCAAGCTCGGCAAGCACCGTTCCCACCTCCGGCGCCAGAGATAGAGCGGAAACCGTCAGGTCGTTGCTGCGTTGGGCCAACGCTTGAGCCAGTTCGTCGGCGTCGGCAGGCGGCGTGTCCAGTGGCGCCGCCACCGAGAACGGTCCATCGCGGTACTTGAATACGGCCGGGGTTGAGAGCGCCACGCCCGGGTTGACCAGAACCATCCAGCAAGGCGGCAGGCGCGGCGCGTCGGCAATATCCTCGCCGATACCGGCCACACAGGCCGGATGGCCAGCGAGGCACACCGGAACATCGGCGCCGAGGGACAAAGCCTCTCTGCGGACGTCGGCGGCGGCCGGACTCACTGACCACAACGCCATTAGGGCTTTCAGTGCCGCCGCCGCGTCGGCAGAGCCGCCACCGATCCCCGCCGCTACCGGAAGCCGCTTGGTAAGTTGAATATCCGCCCGCGCCTCGATCCCGGCTATATCGGCGAGCATTCGGGCCGCCCGAAGGACCAGGTTATCCGGTCCGGTGGGAACGGCCGCGGCGAATGGGCCAGACACACTCAGGCGCAACGCGTCGGCGGGACGGACGCGCAGAGTATCGCCGACGCCCGCAAATGAGATGAGACTGTCCAACAGATGATAGCCGTCGTCGCGGCGGCCGGTGACGTGGAGATAAAGATTAACTTTGGCCGGCGCGGTTACCGTCACGCCATCGCTCGCCGACTCACTCATGGGACGCGGCATTGGCCTCCTTGACCAATCCGTTGTCGAGCTTGTCTTCAAGCTTGGTCTTGAGTTCCGGGTCCGGTTCGAGGCCAAGCGCGCGGGTCCACTGATAGCGGGCCTCGCGGGTGCGTCCCACGGCCCAGAAAGCATCGCCCAGGTGATCGTTGATCACCGCGTCTTCGGGCCGCAATTCCACGGCGCGCTCCAATTCCCGCACCGCGTCCTCGTACTTGCCCACTTGGTAGTAGGCCCAGCCCAGACTGTCGACGATGTATCCGTCGTCAGGACGCTGTTCGACGGCCTTACGGATCATCGCCTGGGCTTCTTCAAGATTGTTCCCCTGTTCGATCCAGGAATACCCCAGATAGTTCAGCACGAACGGTTGGTCGGGTTCGAATTCCAGGGCCTTCAGGAAGTCCTTTTCCGCGCGTGGCCAGCTTTTGGCCCGCTCCAGAGCGATCCCCCGCGCATAAAGCAGCCGCCAGTGATAGGGCTTGAGTTCGGGAATACGGTCGAATGCACTATCGTAGGCCTCCACGGCCTCGTCGAATTGCTCGCGCGAGCGCAGGATGTCGCCGAGATCGACCAACGGTTCCGGGTCGTCCGAATACTCCTCGGCCAAGGCGCGGAGTTGCTCCGACGCTTCGTCAAAACGGTCCATCCGGTTGAGATTGAGGGCAATATTGAGGCGCGCTTGGCGCGACAGCGGCGACGCGCGGTCGACCGTCGCATAGAGCTGGTTGGCCTGCTCACGCCGCTCCAGCGTTTCCATTAAATCGGCGACCAGCATCTGCAACGCCGGAAAGTCGGGCTGGAGATGGAGGCCGAGCTGGCCCAGCACCAACGCCGTTTCCGAGGTGTTCTGGCGCGACAGAGCGCCGACGGCGTCAAATAAACCCAGCGCCGCGCCCGCGGCCGCTGTGTCGATTTCCCGCGGATGCACCGCGTTCTCGTTCACGCCGTCCATGGCGGCGGCGATCATGGCCGAACCCGGATGATCGTCCAGGTACCGCTGGTACAGCGCGCGGGCCTCTTCCGCCGCACCGTCCCGCTCGAACACCCCGCCCATCAATTGCACCAGCACCAAGGACAGCCGTTCGCCCTTCGCGGCTTCCCGCGCAAACCGCAAGGCTTCCTCTTTGTTGCCGGCGGCGTCGCTGATCAAGGCCGCGTGAAGGTTGTATAGCGTCTCCAGACCCTGTTGGTTGGCCAGGACCTCGAGTTCGGCGATCCCTTGTTCCGGCTTGTCGAGGCCGTACAACGTCCAGCTTCGCAACAACTTGCTCAGAAACAAGCTGATTCGCCCCTCGGGCAAGGCCGCCAGCCGTTCATCCGCCTCCGCGAATCGGCCGGCACGGATGTCGTCGATCGCAACGACCACCTGCGCCAGCGTCGCCTTGGGGTTGGTCTCTATCACCTTTTTCGCGAGCACAACCGCCTCGGGAACCCTGCCATCGAGGAGGAGGGTCAGGTAGGCGCGGTTCACCAGCACCGGGTCGTCCGGCGACGAGTCCAGTGCCGACAAGAGAAACATGGCGGCCTCGGAATCCTGACGAATTTTACTGGCGTGTCGTGCGGCCAGATAGTTCCCCGTTAACGTCTGTCCGGGCTTGATTTCGGCCGCGCCGCCGCCGATCGCTACTTGGCTCGACGCGCATGCGACCGGCAGCAGGCCGATCGCCACGGCGGCGAGGGCTTGGCGCACGCTAAACAGACGCAAACACCGGAACTTCAATGTCATCAACTTCGGCCTCACATATTGGGATAGTTAGGACCTCCTCCACCTTCTGGCACCACCCAGTTAATATTTTGTGTGGGATCCTTGATGTCGCAGGTCTTGCAGTGCACGCAGTTCTGCGCGTTGATCTGCAATTTCGGCTTGTCGTCTTCCTCTACGAACTCGTAAACGCCCGCAGGACAGTATAACTGCTCCGGCCCGTCATACTCCGTCAAATTCACCTTCACCGGGATCGAATCGTCCTTGAGGGTTAGGTGGATGGGCTGGTTTTCCTCGTGGTTCGTATTGGAGATGAAGACCGATGAAAGCTTGTCGAAGGTAATGACCCCATCGGGTTTCGGATAGTCGATCTTCGGATAGTCGGACTTCTTCTTCAACTGCGAATGATCCGCGTGGTGCTTGAATGTCCACGGCGCGCGGCCGAAGAACAGGTAGGTATCGAGCGCGGAATAGATCAATCCGGCCCAGAAGCCCTTGTGAAAAGCCGGCTTGATGTTCCGCACCTTGTAGAGTTCTTCCCAAACCCAGGTTTTCTTCAGCTCCTCGGGATAGGCCTCGACGACCGGCGCGGGATCGTCCTTGGCAAGCGCCTCGAACACTGCGTCGGCGCAGGTGATGCCGGATTTCATTGCGGTGTGCGTGCCTTTGATCTTGGGAACATTGAGGAAGCCCGCCGTATCGCCCACCAGGGCGCCGCCCGGAAATACCAGCTTCGGAATAGATTGATACCCGCCTTCGGACAATGCCCGCGCGCCGTAGGAGATTCGCCGGCCGCCCTCGAACGTGGGGCGAATGGAGGGGTGGGTCTTGAACCGCTGAAACTCGTCGAAAGGGCTGAGATGGGGGTTTTTGTAGTCGAGGCCGATAACGAAGCCCACCGCCACCTGGTTATCTTCCAAGTGGTACAGGAACGATCCGCCATAGGTTTCGGTGTCCACCGGCCAGCCGACGGTGTGCACGATCTTGCCGGGATGATGCTTCTCCGGCTCCACTTCCCATAGCTCCTTGATGCCGATGCCGTAGTTCTGCGGCGAAACGCCGTCGCGCAGGTTGAAGCGCTCGAACAGCGTCTTGGTCAGCGATCCCCGGCAACCTTCGGCGAAAACCGTGTACTTGGCGTGCAGTTCCACGCCCGGCTCATAATTCTCGGTGTGCTCGCCATCCCGGCCCACGCCCATATCGCCCGTCGCCACGCCCTTGACCCGGCCGTCCTCGTGGTAGAGCACTTCGGCGGCTGCGAATCCGGGATAAACCTCGACACCCGCACTCTCCGCCTGCTCGCCCAACCACCGGCAGACGTTGCCGAGGCTGACGATGTAATTGCCGTGATTGTTCATCTGCGGCGGGGTCGGGAGCTTGTAGGATTTCTTTTCCGTCAGGAACAAAAATTGATCATCGGTCGCCGGTGTGACCAGCGGCGCTCCCTTGTCTTTCCAATCGGGAATCAATTCGTCGAGCGCTTTGGTCTCGATCACAGCCCCGGACAGAATGTGCGCGCCGATCTCGGACCCTTTCTCCACTAGGCACACGGAGATTTCGCGCTCGTTCTTTTGCCCCAACTGCATCAGACGAATGGCCGTACTGAGCCCGGACGGCCCGCCGCCAACCACGACCACGTCAAATTCCATTGCTTCCCGTTCCATGGGACCCCTCTCACTCACACTGCAAATTGATTTAATTGTTCTTCTTATAACATAGGGGAACCAACTGCCTCTGCACAATCAAACATACTCATGCAACCGTCTTGACCCGGACAACCGTCTTGATCTGGGCAACAGTCTTGATCTGGGCAACCCCGAGGTTTGATAGGGGCACCCCCGATGCTACAGTGAAGGCCATGGACGGACAGTCGGACATTCCCGTCGCCGAATGGCTGCGCTGGCAACTGGAGTGCGGCGTCGATGAAACCATCGGCGAGCACCCGGTCAATCGTTACGAAATCGCCGCTGCCGCTTCGCCGCCAGCGGCTCGGGCCCCAGAGCCGGCGCCATCGGTCCCAGCCAGCGCTCCTTCCAACGCGAACACTGCAGTGGCTCCCCCTTCCCGCCCAGCGGCCGCGCCGCCGCCGCTCACCGGGGAAAGCGCCGTTCACACCGCCGCGGAACTGGCTGGACAGGCCAATACCTTGGACGATCTCCGCAGCGCGCTTGAGACCTTCGACGGCTGCGCGCTTAAGCACACAGCCACCAACATGGTGTTCTGCGATGGCAATCCGCAGGCCCGCATCGTGCTGATCGGCGAGGCTCCGGGCGCCGAAGAAGACCGCAAGGGGCTGCCCTTCGTCGGGCCGAGCGGGCGCCTGCTGGACCGGATGCTCAAGTCCATCGAGCTCGACCGGGAAAAGGTGCTCATTTCCAACATCATCTACTGGCGTCCGCCGGGCAACCGCAACCCGTCCACAAGCGAGGTCGCCATGTGCATGCCGTTCGTCGAGCGGTTCTTGGAACTGGTGGATCCGGAAATCCTGGTGGCCCTGGGCGGACCGTCGGCCAAGGCGTTGCTGGGCCAGACCGACGGGATCGGAAAACTGCGCGGACGCTGGTTTAGCTATCAAACGCCCCGCCTTCCGCGTCCGATCCCGGCGCGGGCGCTATTCCACCCGGCGTATCTGTTGCGCTCACCGGCGCAAAAAAGACTGGCGTGGCGAGACCTGCTGGCGATTAGAGAAAAAATCCAGTCTTTATGAAATTTTATATTTATTACGGTATCAACTAATTTTCGAAAACTCAAAACACGGATAAAGTTCCACTTTCTCTTGCTCCGGCTTTGAAATTATTTACACTTGAGAAAGTAGGTTTTGGTCTGGGAACAAATAAGTGAATATAAGCGTCCGGCGTTTGCTAATGATCGGGCTGTTCACCGGGTTGAGTATGCTTCCGGTCAACGCTCGCGCGGACATGACGGTTGCGGCCGCATCGCAGATGGGCGCGGCCCCGGCGGCTCCGGGCTTCGCACAAGGGGTCACCTCTCTTCCCCGCGTGCTGTCATCGTCCGATGTCTCCCTATACAAACAAATGTTCGATCTGGGCGAGAGAGGGCAATGGTCGCGGGTCGATTCGCTGATTCCCAGGCTCTCGGACCGCCTTCTGCTCGGCCATGTCATGGCCCAAAGGTATCTCCATCCGAAAGCCTACCGGTCGTCGTATCCGGAATTGAAGGCATGGATGGACCGGTACGCCGATCATCCAGACGCCGAGGATATTCATGCTCTCGGGTTGCGCCGCAAACCGAAACGCAGCGAGCCGTTGACTCGCCCCAACCTTCCGCAAAAAAGTTATTCGGCCTCCGGGCAGCTGCGCCCATCGCCCCCTGCCGTCCCTGCGAAGCAACTCAGCCGCAAAGCCCGTAAGCAGGCAGCATCTCTCAAACGCAAGATCCGCAGGGCGGTGTGGAAAGGCCAGACCGCCACCGCGAAGCAATTGATTCAATCCACCAAGGCCCAACGTCTGCTCGGCGCCGTCGAATTGGATGAAATGGGCGCCCGCCTTGGGCAGCAGTATTTCATCGACAGACAGGATGCCTGGGCCATCGAGTGGGCCGGCGGCGCGGCCAGACGGTCCGGACTTTACTTGCCGTCGGCACACTGGACCGCCGGCTTGGCGGCCTGGCGATCGCGCAGATTGGACGAGGCCGCTTACCATTTTGAAACCCTGGCCGGACGCCACGACGTGTCGCCGTGGATGGTGTCGGCCGGCGCCTTCTGGGCGGCGCGCACTCACCTGGTGGCCAACGAGCCTGAAAAGGTCAATCCATGGCTGAAGGTGGCGGCATCCTACCCGACCACGTTCTACGGGATTCTCGCTCGCCATATTCTCGGATTGCCCATGCCGTTCCAGTGGGACTCCGCGCACACCGAACAGAGCGCCCTCGATGACCTCGCCCGCTCGCCCGGCGGCCGGCGGGCCCTGGCACTGATCCAGGCCGGGCAAATGAACCGCGCCGAGCAGGAACTCCGGACCCTCGCCGGGCGCGGCGCGCCCGGTATCGACCGAGGCATTGTGGTCGCGGCAAGCCGGGCTGGCATGCCGAATATCGCGCTTCGCCTCCACAAGCGTTTGTTTCCTTACGGTGGCGGCATCGACGCCGCCGCCTATCCCGTTCCTCCATGGAGCCCGCATGGCGGTTTTGCCGTGGACCGGGCGCTGGTTTTCGCGGTTATCCGGCAAGAATCACAGTTTAATCCGCGGGCCCGGAGCTCGGCGGGCGCCCGCGGCCTGATGCAGCTGATGCCGGGGACGGCCCGCTATGTGGCGCGCGGCACCCGCTATGACGTTCGCCGGCGCAATACCCTCTACCAGCCCGGAGTGAATCTGTCGCTGGGTCAGAGGTACATGCAGATGCTGCTCGGCGACGGTCTGGTGAACGGCGACCTGTTCAGGCTCGCCACCGCCTGGAACGGCGGCCCGGGCAATCTTCAGGACTGGGGACAGCGGGTGGACTACATGGGCGATCCGCTGTTCTTCATTGAATCCATCCCGGCGCGCGAAACCCGGAACTTCATCGAGAAAGTGCTGGCCAACTTATGGATCTACCGCGACCGCTTCGACCAGCCCGCTCCCTCCCTGGACGCCCTTGCAGCGGGCAACTGGCCGGCGTATAGAGCGCTAGACAGCAACCGCGTGCGGGTGGCGACCTATGGCGAAAATTGACGGCGAACGCGTATTCTTACCGGTCAACATCGCGGTCCTGACGGTCTCGGACTCACGGACCCTGAAAGATGACAAGTCGGGCCAGACACTGGTCGACCGGATCGAGACGGCGGGACACACCCTGGTGGACCGCGCGGTCGTCCGGGACGATCCCGACGCCATTTGCAGCCAGCTTCAAACCTGGATCGGCGACAATCAGGTGGACGCGGTCATCACCACCGGCGGCACCGGCGTCACCGGCCGCGACGTCACCCCCGAGGCGGTCGAGCGGATCATGGACAAGGAGATCCCCGGCTTCGGCGAGTTGTTCCGGATGCTAAGCTACGCCAAAATCGGCACCTCGACGATCCAGTCCCGGGCCCTGGGCGCGGTGGCGGCGGGAACATACATCTTCGCCCTTCCCGGGTCGCCCGGCGCCTGCAAGGACGCCTGGGACGATATCCTCGTCCATCAACTCGACGCCCGCTACCGCCCCTGCAACTTCGTCGAACTGATGCCGCGGCTCAAGGAACACCTGTAGCCACAGGACCCGGCCCTCAGAGGATACGTTCCAGCAACGCGTTCAAGTCGTCCACCGACCGGGCCACGTGATCGGCGGACGAACGTGCCGGATTGTCTACCCAGGTTTTGGCCGGGTCCACTGCCGTCAACAGCCGGATGGTGGTGAAGCCGCAGGCGCGGGGTGTTTCCACGTCGCGCTTTTCGTCATCACCGATGTAGTAGCAGCCGGCATCATGGTCGGCCGCCGCGCCGACCTCGCGCCGGACGGCATCGAAAAACACCGGCGAGGGCTTCTCGGCGCCGTCGTAGCGCTGGCTCAATCCCTCGCTGGTGAACACGAACCGAAAAAACGGCGCCAGCCCGGTCCACGCCAGAAGCGCTTGCGTGGCATACTCGCGATCGTTGGAGGCCACGCCCAGGGTTACGCCGCGCTCCGCCAATCCGGACAGCATTTCTCGCAGCGTCACCAGATGGCCTTGCTCGCCGATCACTTGGCGGGCCACCTGTCGATAGGCGACCAGAAGCTCGCCGATCATGATCGGCAGATCCGCGCGCGCGGACGGATCCACATCGTCGATCCGGCGCAGGATGGCCTGCCAGATAAACACCTCTTCCTGGAGGAAATGGGCGGCGAACGGAAAGTTCATCCGATTGTTGACGTCGGTCCATTCGGCTATGAAGGCGGCAATGGCGTCGGCCGGAAAAGGCGATGGGGTTTGGCCCGCGCGCATCGCCCGCT
>CAKZLS010000041.1 GCA_937127205.1 uncultured Rhodospirillales bacterium | reverse complement strand
CTGAGGGACGGATTGAATATGGTCGCCAAGGAGTACATCGCCGCTCAGGATCCGGTCGATCCGGGTGTCCTCGTCTTGTCGCAATTTGCCGGTGCAGCCGAGGAACTCGAGGAAGCGCTGATCGTTAACCCCTACGATGAGGCTGGCGTAGCCGATACGATCAAAAGAGCGGTGGAAATGCCGCGGGACGAACGTCGGCGGCGGCACCAGACGTTGTTTGAGCGGCTCTCCGCCAATACGGTGCATGATTGGTGCGGACGCTTTGTGGACAGGCTCCACGCGGTCGAAACGCACCGCCGGGGGCGCAGCATGACAGGAGGGGCCATTGGCCAGGATTAAGTGCGCGGTGTTTCCGGTGGCCGGTCTCGGCACCCGTCTGTTACCGGCGACCAAAGCCGTGCCCAAGGAGATGCTGACCGTTGTCGACCGTCCGCTGATCCAGTACGCCGTGGACGAGGCGCGCGCAGCCGGAATCGAGAGATTCATCTTCGTGACGGGTCCCGACAAGCAAGCCGTCGAAGATCACTTCGACCCGAAGCCGCAGCTCCAGGAAACGCTCGAGCAGCGCCGCAAGGAAGACGAGAAAGAGGCGGTGGCCGATTCCGCCCTCGAGCCCGGCGAGTTCGTCGTCGTCCGTCAGCCCGAGCCCCTCGGCGACGGCCACGCCATCTGGTGCGCCCGCAATCTGTTGGGCGAAGAGCCTTTTGCCGTGCTGTTTCCGGACGATCTGATCCTGGCGGAGACGCCCTGCTTGAACCAACTGCTAGCCGTTTACGACCACACCGGCGGTAACGTGGTTGCCGTCCAGGACGTGCCGCCGGAAAAGGTGCACGCTTACGGCATTGTCGAGGTGGAGGACCGGGAAGGGGAAGAGTCGGGCCTCGCGGTGACTCGCATCGAGGAGAAGCCGAGCCGCGACGAGGCACCGTCGACACTCGGGATCATCGGCCGTTTCATCGTCCGGCCCGAGGTTCTGGCCGCCCTTGACCAGCGGCGCGCCGACATGGAGGGCGAATTGCGGCTAACGGAAACCATTGCCAGCACCATCGGACGCGTTCCGATCCACGCAGTTCCTATCAAGGGCCAGCGGTTCGATTGCGGCAACACGCTGGGCTTCGTCGAAGCGAACATCGCCTTCGCGCGCGCCGATCCGGATCTGCGCGACGGGCTCCAGAAGGTCCTTACGCGCTATCGTTAAGAGCCCGTCGGGAGACGTACGGTGTCTTTTCAACGAGTTGGAAGGACGCCGTACGTCTCCGGACGGGCTCTAAGTGCGGCGCGAGCAATATCGCCCGCCGGCCATCCCCGTTCAGCGCTGTTCCAATGGGACGTAGTTTCGGATGGGGGCACCGGTATAGCGCTGCCGCGGACGGTCGATGCGCTGGTTGGGGGACTGGATCATCTCGTGCCATTGCGAGATCCAGCCCACCGTTCGGCCCAACGCGAACAGCGGCGGGAACATCTCGGTGGGGAAACCCATGGCCCGGAGCATGATGCCGGAGTAGAAATCCACGTTGGGGAACAGCTTGCGACTGACGAAGTAGTCGTCCTCCAGGGCGATGCGCTCCAGCTCCATGGCCAGCGCGAACACCGGCTCGTCGCGCTTGTCCAGTTCGTCCAGCACCTCGTGACAGGAATCGCGCAGCACCCGGGCGCGGGGGTCGTAATTCTTGTACACGCGGTGACCGAAGCCCATCAGCCGGAACGGGTC
The DNA here is from genome assembly GCA_937127205.1 of uncultured Rhodospirillales bacterium. Taxonomy (GTDB): domain Bacteria; phylum Pseudomonadota; class Alphaproteobacteria; order Rhodospirillales; family Defluviicoccaceae; genus CAKZLS01. Next base: position 950 of record CAKZLS010000041.1, on the reverse strand, counting down.
GGTCTTGTCCTTGGCGCGTTTGAGGAACATGAGAATGTTGTCGCGGGTTCCTATTTCCTCGAGCATCTTGAGCACCGCTTCGTTGGCGCCGCCATGGGCCGGGCCCCACAGGCTGGCGATGCCGGCGGCGACGCAGGCATAGGGGTTGGCCTGGCTGGATCCGGCGATACGCACGGTGGCGGCCGACGCGTTCTGTTCATGGTCGGCGTGCAGCACCAGGAAACGGTTCATAGCCCGCGCTTGAACCAGCGTCACCTGCATCCTTTCCGTAGGCACCGAGAAGCACATGTGCAGGAAATTGGCCGCGTAATCGAGATCGTTCTGGGGGTAAACGAAAGGCTGGCCGATGGCGTAATTGGAGGCCATGGCACAGATGGTGGCCATTTTCGCAATAATGCGATGGGTGGCGAGATCGCGTTCTTCTGGGTCGGTGACGTCCGTTTCTTCGTGATAGAACGCGCTCAGCGCGCCCACGGTTCCCACCATTACCGCCATGGGATGGGCATCGCGGCGGTAGCCGTTCAGGAAGGTTTTCAGTTTTTCATGGACCAGGGTGTGATGGGTGATGCTGTCATCGAACGCCGCCAGCTCGCCGGCGTCCGGCAGCTTACCGTAGAGCAGAAGGTAGCACACTTCGATGAACGACGCCTTGGCCGCCAGCTCCTCGATGGGATAGCCGCGGTGCAGCAAGATGCCGCGCTCGCCGTCGATGTAGGTAATCGACGAATCGCAACTCGCCGTCGACATGAATCCGGGATCATAGGTGAAATAGCCGGTATCCCGATACAGCTTCTGAACGTCTACAACCTTGGGGCCGTGGGTGCCGCGTAGCACCGGGAGGTCTACTTGCCGGCCGTCGGGGAGTGTCAGGGTCGCCTTTTCGCCCTCCACGGGTTCCAGCGTTTCCAGTTCGGGCAGGACGTAATTCATCAACAGGGCTCCTATGAGCG
>CAKZLS010000040.1 GCA_937127205.1 uncultured Rhodospirillales bacterium | reverse complement strand
GCAGATCCGCGACGGCCTGCACATCTTCGGCCAAACGCCGGCAGGCGATCAACTCCGCGATTTGCTGGTGGCGCTGATCCGGACACCGAGGCGCGCCGGCACCGATGGAGATGCGTCTTTGCTGAGGGCGCTTGCGGCGGACCTGGCCCTCGACTTTGACCCGCTGGATTGCGACATGGCGGCGCCATGGACCGGGCCAAGACCGGAGATCCTGGCGGGCGACGATCCGTGGCGCAGCAACGGCGACACCGTCGAGCGTCTGGAAATCCTCGCGGCCGCGCTGGTCGCCGAAACGCAGGTGCCTGAGCCGTGCTGGCAGGGCACCCGTGCGGTTCTGGATACGCTCGGCGAGACCATTCGCCCAGCGGTGAGGTCGTGCGGTGCGGCTGAAATCCGGGGCCTGCTCACCGGTCTCGACGGCCGCTTCGTCCGCCCGGGGCCCTCAGGCGCCCCCACGCGCGGCCGCCCGGAAGTGCTGCCCACGGGGAAAAATTTCTACTCCGTGGACACCCGCACCGTTCCCACGCCGGCGGCGTGGACGCTCGGGTGGAAATCGGCAACTTTACTGATCGAGCGCCACGTGCAGGAACACGGTGCCTGGCCGCGCCGTTTGGCGCTGACCGCCTGGGGTACCAGCAACATGCGCACCGGCGGTGACGACATCGCCCAGGCCCTGGCGCTGATGGGGGTGCGGCCCACCTGGGACCCGGCGTCGCGGCGGGTCAGCGGCTTCGAAATCCTGCCGATCACGATGCTCGACCGGCCGCGGGTGGATGTCACGCTGCGGGTGTCCGGCTTCTTCCGCGACGCCTTTCCAAACCTCATAGACCTGTTCGACTCGGCGGCGCGCGCGGTAGCGGAACTGGACGAGGCGGAGGCGGACAATCCGTTGTCCACCCGCGTGGAAGAGGAAACCCGGCGGCTGGTCGCGACCGGGGCTGGAGAGCTTGAGTCGCAGCAACTCGCCGGATGTCGGGTATTCGGCTCGAAACCTGGAGCCTATGGCGCCGGTCTGCAGGCGCTGATCGACGAGCGCGGCTGGGAAACCGACGCCGACTTGGCCCGCGCCTACGTGGCGTGGGGCGGTTATGCTTACGGCTCGGGCCTTCAGGGCAAGCCGGCGCAGGGCGTGTTCGAAAACCGTCTTAAGACCATCGAGGTGGTGGTGCAGAACCAGGACAACCGTGAACACGATCTCCTGGATTCCGACGACTATTACCAGTTCGAGGGCGGTCTCGCGGCGGCCGTCCGGGTGATGTCCGGCGACCAGCCGACGGTTTATCATTCGGACCATTCACGCCCAGAGACGCCGCGCATTCGGACCCTCGACGAAGAGGTGGCGCGGGTGGTTCGGGCGCGGGTGGTCAACCCGAAGTGGATCGCCGGCGTCATGCGCCACGGCTACAAGGGCGGGTTCGAGATGGCCGCGACGGTGGATTACATGTTCGCCTTCGCCGCCACCGCGCGGTGCGTCAAGGACCATCACTTCGACGCTGTGTTCGAGGCCTATTTGGACGACGACGACGTGCGCGGGTTTCTCGAAGACAACAACCCGGCTGCGCTCAAGGAGATGAGCGAACGGTTGCTGGAAGCGCAAGAACGCGGCCTATGGAAGCCAAAACTCAACAGCACCTATCCGGCGCTCGAGCAGTTTGCTGGAAGAATAGCGAATTGAACAAGCCGTCCAGTTCTTGGTGATTCGTTTTTTTTGACCAATTTGTAGCCACAAATTCTAGTAAACCTGCGAATGTTGGGAGATGGAAATGACGGTAGAACAAGACGTTAACGCACGTCATGCTGAAAAGATGGCCAAGAAGAAAGCGGCACGCGATAAGATTCTCGCAACCAAGACGGAAGAAAAGGGCCTGCTTATCGTCCACACCGGCAAAGGAAAAGGCAAGACCACGGCCGCTATGGGTCTTGCCATGCGTTGCATCGGACAGGGCATGAAGGTTGGCATTGTGCAGTTTGTCAAAGGAGTTTGGGCCACCGGTGAGCGCGACGTGCTTGCCAAGTTTCCCGAGCTTTGCGAGTTCACGGCCATGGGCGAGGGATTTACCTGGGATACTCAGGATCGTGAGCGCGATGTGGCCGCCGCCGCCCGGGCCTGGGAACGGGCCAAGGAGATGATGGCGGATCCCTCTTTCAGGATGGTCATCCTGGACGAACTGAACATCGTGCTGCGCTATGACTATCTTTCGCTGGAGGACGTGCTCGAGACGTTGCGCGGAAAGCCCCATGACCTGCACGTGGTGGTTACCGGCCGCAACGCCCGAGATGACTTGATCGAGGCCGCCGACCTGGTGACCGAGATGACACAGGTCAAACATCCGTTCCGGTCGGGCGTGAAGGCTCAGGTCGGCGTGGAGTTCTAAGCCGTGACAGCCAAGCCTCCGTCGCCACGACATATTTTGGAGACATAAACAATGACCAAACCATATGGACTTGCATTCCTGCTTGTCGCCGTGCTGATGGTTTCAGCCTGCGCTTCCGGCACGCCGCTTAGAAACGAGGCCGAATCCATCGTTTCCAAGTCGCACTGGACGGTCGAGAATTTCAAGACCAACACCCAGCAGCCCAACCACTTGTTTAACGACGCCCTGAAGGATGCGCACGGTATCGTCGTGTTCCCGACAGCCTTCAAGGGTGCGTTCATCTTCGGCGCCGAGGGCGGAAACGGTGTCTTGCTGTCGAAGACGGACGCGGGCGAGTGGGGTTATCCGGCATTCTATACCATGGGCTCCGGCAGCTTCGGCCTACAAGTCGGTGCGCAAGCCTCGGAAGTCATCCTCGTGCTGCGCTCTCCGGAAGCCGTCCGGGCGGTCATTAACAATCAGGGCAAGCTCGGCGGAGACATTCAGTTTACCGTTGGCATGATGGGGGCCGGTCTCCAAGGCGCGACCACCACAAACTTGGGCGCCGATATTGTCGGTTTTGCCCATGGCGAAGGCTTTTTTGCGGGTTTTTCTCTTGAGGGCGCGGTGCTCGCCGGACGCAACGATCTCAATGAAGCGTACTACGGAGAGCCGGGCGCCACGGCCACATCCATCGCGTTCGAGAACCGGTTCATAAACGCGCAGGCGGAACCGTTGAGGGAGTCCCTCGGCGTCGAGACCCGGCTCTCGGCCGTGGAAATCGATACGACCGTCCAAGCTGTCGAAATACAGCCAAGCGGAACGGCTGTTGAGGTCGATGAAAGCGCTTCGGCCGTCGAGGTCGAACCCTCTTTGGCGCCCGTGACCCGGTAAGGATCTCGCACAGCTTCGACTCTAATCGCGTTTGCCGGATCCTGAAGAGGAGAGTCGGGTAACACCTGATGGATCGTAATCGATGACCGTCAGCCTGATGTTTCAGGGCACCGGGTCTGACGTCGGCAAGTCGCTGCTAACCGCCGGACTTTGCCGGGCTTATACCCGGCGCGGTCTGGTGGTTCGGCCGTTCAAGTCGCAAAACATGTCCAACAACGCCGCCGTCACCGAGGATGGCGGCGAGATCGGCCGGGCCCAGGCGCTGCAAGCGCGCGCCTGTGGCGTGAAGCCGGTCATCGACATGAACCCGGTGCTGTTGAAGCCGCAGACGGATGTCGGCGCGCAGGTGGTGGTCCAGGGAAAGATCCTCGGCAACGCCGGCGCGCTCGACTATCAAAGCCTCAAACCCAAATTGCTGTCGAGCGTGCTGGAGAGCTACCGGCGGCTCGCCCACGGCGTGGATCTGATCCTGATCGAGGGGGCAGGGAGCCCGGCGGAAATCAACCTGCGTCAGGGCGACATCGCCAACATGGGCTTTGCGCGGGCCGCCGGAGCGCCGGTTGTTCTGGTGGGCGATATCGATCGCGGCGGCGTCATCGCCAGCATTGTCGGCACTTGGGTTTTGCTCGACGAGCCGGATCGCGCGCATCTTAAGGGATACATCATCAACAAATTCCGGGGCGACGTCCGGTTGTTCGACGGCGGTCTCCAGGCCATCTCCGAGCGTACCGGATTGACTGGTTTTGGCGTTGCGCCCTGGTTCGCTGGCGCCGGCATGCTGCCCGCCGAAGACGCGGTGGCGCTCCAGGGCCGCAAGAGCACGGGCGGCGATCCGAAAATCCGCGTCTGCGTACCGGTGTTCTCGCGGATCGCCAATTTCGACGACCTCGACCCGCTGATCGCCGAGCCCGACGTGACGGTGACTTTCGTACGGCCGGGCGAGGTGCTCCCCGGCGACGCCGATCTCATCGTTCTGCCGGGTTCCAAGTCGACGGCTGCGGATCTGGCCTTCGTCCGCGACCAGGGCTGGGACGTGGACATCAGCGCCCATGTCCGGCGCGGCGGGGCCGTGGTCGGATTGTGCGGCGGCTATCAGATTCTGGGAACTGTGGTCAGCGACCCGTTGGGTATCGAGGGAAGCATCGGCGAGGTGGCGGGCTTGGGTTTGCTCGACATCGAAACCGAATTGACCGGCGACAAGACCCTGACCGAGGCCGCCGGAACGGACATCGCCACCGGCCAGCCGGTTCGCGGCTACGAGATGCACGTGGGACGGACTTCCGGCCCAGACAGAGAGCGGCCCATGCTGCGGCTGGGCGGCACCACCGACGGCGCCATTTCCGCCGATGGCAGGATTTTCGGCTGTTACCTGCACGGATTGTTCGCTTCCGACGCGTTCCGCCACGCATTCCTCCACAGCTTGCGGGCCCGCGACGCGAGCGGCCTTGCTTACGAGGCGCAGGTGGAGCGCGTATTGGACGAATTGGCCGACCACCTCGAAACCCACCTCGACCTGGATGGCCTGCTCGCGGCGGCGGCCGATGTTCAGCCTGGGTAGGGTGTGACGTTGATCCCGGCCTATTGTGGCGGTGAGTACTGAATGGAAAGGTCGAAGGTTGAAAAGGGATATGGGTAAACGGGTCGCCGTCCCCTTTCTCGTGCTTGCGGGCGGGTTGTTGTCGAGCGTTTTGGTATCGGTGGGTATGGCTTCGGACCGCTTGGATCCGGATACGCTGTTTGTCCGCGCTGCGGAACAGCAGTCGATCGGTCTGGCCAAGAAGACAAGAGTGGTCGATGCGCGTCCTGCCGTGCCCGGCGAGATCGTCGTTACGGTGATCCGGGGCGAAGGCGAGGAAACACGAAGCAAACCGGCGGCGGCGGGCGACATGGTGGTGCGCAATCGCTGTCCGGCCACCGGTAACGAGCAGTACCTGGTGAAGGCCGCGAAATTCGCCGACCGATACGGAGAGCCGATTGGTCCGGCGGACGCGGATGGCTGGCTTCCGTTCCGACCTCAGGGAACCGAAATGCTGTTTATTGTCCCTGGAGTGGTCTAAATCCACCGTTTTCCAAACGGTAAACAAAAACCACTTGCATGCGGCGCATGCTCTTTTTCAAAGGACCGACTTCAAGTCGGTCACTATATCAAACCTACCGGCTTTAGCCGGTAGTGGTTTAGTTTCGTGCGCGCCGAAGATGGCGCCTTCTCCTTCACCGCCCCTTGGGGAGAACCGATGGTCGCCCGTCCGGGGGACGCGATGGTGCGCAATCCGGCAGATCCGAGAGATACCTACCGTGTCGCCGCTGCGTCCTTTGCGTGCACTTACGAGATCCTCAGACCGGTACGCTCAATCCCATGATACCTAAGGCGGGCTTATTCTTAAAATCTGTCATTGTATCGGGTTTGCTTCAGTGTCGGTTGGCGGGTAAAAATCACTGATGCTAAAACTTCGGCGGCTTCTTTAGCTGATTGAAACAACCAAAGGGAAACCAGGTGATGAAAGCGGTTTGGTACATTTTGGTCTTTATCGTCGGTGGTGTAATCGGTTTCTTCGTCGGCGGCGTCGGCGGGGGCGCCGCCGGTTTCATGGCAGGGGGTATCGGCGGTACCGAGTTCGGTGTCTGCACCACGGTTCAGGTGGCTCAGGACAAAGGCATTCTGACCGCCGATCAGCAGCAGCAACTCCTCGATGACACGGCGGCCTATTTGCGGACCGAATTCAAGGAGTTGGTTGACGATACGGATCTGTCCGATAAAGCGCCGCTCAATGCCGAAACCTGCGAAAAGATCAAGAACGAGATCAACAGCCAATCGTGACAATTCGCCAGACCACCCGGGCGGCTTCGGGACTTACCATCCGGTCAGGCCGACTCGTACTTTTCGATGACCCAGGGCTCGGTCTTGGCAGCCTCGCACCACGCCACCACCGGGTCCCACGTCATGACGTTGTGGGCGTAGGTCCGGCAGATATCGTCCATTTGTACGCCATAGGTTTCGAACCGGGTAATCACCGGCGCGTACATGATATCGGCGGCGCCGGCGGGGCCGAACAGAAACGGTCCGCCGCCGAAGCGGTGCAGGCAATCGCGCCAGATGTCCATGACCCTGTGAATATTGCGGTCCGCCGCTTCCGAATGGACGTGGCCGGGCTTGGATGCGCCGATGTTCATGGGCATTTCGCTTCGGAGGGCACCGAAGCCTGAATGCATCTCGGCCGAAACCGACCGCGCGAAGGCCCGGGTTTCCGGATCCTCCGGCCAGTATCCGGCGCCCGGAAACAGTTCCGCCAGGTACTCGATGATGGCAAGCGAGTCCCAGATGGTGCGGGGCCCGTGCTTCAGTGCCGGCACTAAGCCGGACGGCGAATGCTCGGCAATGGCGGCGGCCGTCGTCTCCACGTCGAGCGGAATGACGATCTCCTCGAACGCGGCGCCCGTCAGCTTCATGGCCAGCCAGCCCCGCATGGACCATGAAGAGTATCGCTTGTTGGCGATGATCATGGTGAATTCGGTCATGACAGTCTCCGCGGTCAGAGAGCGGCCAGGGTCGCCACTACGAGAATGTTGATCGCGCAGGCCAACACATAGACGGAGAGCGCCCGGTCGATGTCCTGGTCCGTGGCACGTGTGCGGCCGTTACCGATCCACGGATCATCGATGGTGGTATCGGCGTAGCGCCGGGGGCCGGCCAGGGCCAACCCGAGCGCTCCAGCCATGGCCGCCTCCGGCCAGCCGGCATTGGGAGAACGATGATCGCCTGAGTCCCGCAGCAGGGTCCACCACGCTTCGGATCCCCGGGTGGATGGCAGCAGTGCGGCGCCTCCGGCCAGGAACAAGGCGGACAACCGCGCCGGCACAAAATTAAGCGCATCGTCGAGCCTGGCGGCCACCATGCCGAAGGCCTCATGGCGCGGGGTTTTATAACCGATCATGCTGTCGAGCGTATTGACGCATTTGTAAACGACCAGTCCTGGGAACCCGAACAGCACGTACCAGAACACAGGCGCCACCACCGCATCGCTGAAATTCTCCGCGCACGACTCGATGGCCGCGCGCGCCACACCGTGGTTGTCGAGTTTTTCGGCGTCGCGCCCGACAATATGGGCAACGGCGCGCCGGCCGCCTTCCAGGCCGTCGGTTCTCAAACCCTCGGCGACGGCCCGGACGTGGTCGTACAGACTTCGCTGCGCCAGCAACATCGCTGTCAGAGTCAATTCGACGATCCAACCGAGGACGAACTCGGCGGTTAGCCAAGTCACCGCCCAACTGAACACCACCGCCACGGCGATCACGAATGCGACCGCCAAACCGCCGAGCACGGTCCGGGTCGTGGATGCGTGGGTGTCGCGATTGAGCGCGCGATCCAGAAAACCGATCAGTCCGCCGACGAGCCGCACGGGATGCAGAGACGTCTTGTACAGCAACGACGCCTCGCCGATGCCCGCCTCCAGGACGAGCGCCAACAAAAGAATGAGAAGGGGATCGATGGTTCCCCCCGAACCTTCGAGGACGGATATAAACATGGGCCGCAGTTTCGGGGGGAGGCGCCTTCGCGTCAATGGTGTTTGTTAATCACCCGGATCGTTTGCCGGGATGACAGAGACCGCCCGAAACCCTATGATCCGCCCGGCCGATCTCCGGACGGAGGCAATGACCACCCGGTTTTGGCACCTGTGGCATTTGGCCACCATGTAAAAAGAGGCGCTTCGCCGCCGCAAGAAAGAACGCTCGAAGGCAAGGACCAAGCAGAATGAACGAAAACAACGCCGTGATGATCTGCGGCCACGGCAGCCGCTCCGTCGCCGCCGTCGAAGAATTCAACGTACTCGCCCGCCATTTCCGCGAGCGGCTTCCCGATTACGATGTGGACAGCGGCTTCCTCGAATTCGCCAAACCGGTGATCCGCGACGGGCTCGAAGCCTTGAAGGCACGCGGCGCGAAGAAGATCATCTGTATTCCGGGCATGCTGTTCGCCGCCGGCCACGTGAAGAACGACCTGCCGTCGGAAGTCAACAACTTCGCCGCCGAAAACCCCGGCATCGAGGTGCTGTTCGGCCGCGAACTCGCCATCGACGCCCGGCTGCTGCGGGCCGCCGCCGAGCGCATCGAGGCGGCCGAAAAATCGTCACCGACCAAGATGGACCGCAAGGATACGCTGCTCATGGTCGTAGGGCGCGGAACCAACGACTCCGATGCTAATTCCAACGTCTCCAAAGTGGCCCGCATGCTCTGGGAAGGCATGGGGTTTGGTTGGACCGAAGTGTGCTACAGCGGCGTCACCCATCCGCTGGTGGACCCCGGCCTGGCCCACGCCGTCAAGCTCGGCTACAAGCGGATCATCGTGTTTCCGTACTTCTTGTTCACCGGTATCCTGGTCCAGCGGATTTACGACGGCGCCGACAACGCCCAGGCGTTGAACCCCGATGTGGAGATCCTCAAGGCCAACTATCTCAACGACCATCCGATGGTGATCGACACCTTTCTGGAGCGGGTCGACGAAGTGCTTAACGGCCGTAATCTGATGAACTGCCAGCTGTGCAAATACCGCGAACAGATCATCGGCTACGAGGACGCGCCGGGAACGCCGCAAGTGGGCCATCATCATCATGTCCAGGGTATCGGCACCGACGGCGACCATGATCATGGGCACGGTCATTCCCACGGACATGGCCACAGTCACGGTCACGGCCACGAACATGGCCACGATCACCATCACCACGAGACGGTAGCGGAAAAAGCATAGGTCGCGCGGACGAGCGTTTGGTTATGGCTCCCGTATTCGACGCATACATCATGGTGGACTGGAGTGCCAACAGCACCCCGAAAACCGGTGCGGACAGTGTCTGGTATTGCTGCCTGGAGCGGCGGGACGGCGAGCTCATGCCGCTCCGGCTCGCCAATCCGCCCACGCGTCGCGACGCCACCGCCGAGCTGGCCGACTTGCTCAGCGACCTCGTCGCCCGCGACTGCCATGCGCTCGTCGGCTTCGATTTTTCGTTTGGATACCCGAAAGGATTTGCCGAACGCCTGCGCCCCGGCGCGCCCAACTGGATGAGCGTCTGGAAGGAAATCTCCGGTCGCATCCGCGATGCCGACGATAACGCCAACAATCGCTTCGAGGTGGCCGCCGCCTTGAACGAGAAGGTATCCGGCGGGACTTTTCCGTTTTGGGGCTGCCCCGATACCGCGGCGCAACGATACCTAGGGAAAACCAAGCCGCAAGGGTTCGAGACCGGCGGCTTGGCCGAGTTTCGCATGACAGAAAAGGCCATTGCCGGCCCCCAGCCCACCTGGAAGCTGCACTACCAGGGTAGCGTCGGAAGCCAGACCTTAACCGGCATCCCCTGCGTCTTTTCTCTGCGGCACCATCCGTGGCTGGCGGACGCCACCCGCATCTGGCCGTTCGAGACCGGGCTCGGCACGCTGGAAAAGCGCAACACCATCGGCCGGCGGCTGGTGTTCGCCGAGGTCTATCCGTCGATGATGTCTCCACCGGTGCTCTCCGGAGAGATCAAGGACGCGGCCCAAGTGCGAGCGCTCGCGGAACACTTCGCCGAACTCGACAACGCCGACGCGCTGGCCCCCTTGTTTGCCGGACCCGGCGGTTTGAACGACACCGATCGCCACGTTGTCGAAAACGAAGAGGGCTGGATCCTCGGTGTCCGGACGGCGGCGAAGCAAACAGCCTCCGCGCCGTCCCGCTACACCTACATTCGCACGCCGCAGGACATTTACCGCCGGTCCTTCGAAGCGATCCGAGCCGAAGCCCGGCTGGAGGGCATTCCGGCCGATGTGGAGCCGTTGGCGGTACGTTTGATCCACGCCTGCGGCATGCCCGACATCGTCTCCGATCTGGCATTTACCTCCGACGCGGCCGCCGCCGCGCGGAAAGCCCTGCAATCGGGCGCGCCGATCCTGGTGGATGCTCAGATGGTCGCCGACGGCGTGATCAGGGACCGGCTTCCGGCTGATAATCAAGTTTTGTGCACCCTGAACGATGCTGCGGTCCGGCCGCTGGCGGAAACGCTCGAAACCACCCGTTCGGCGGCCGCCGTGGACTTGTGGCAACCCCATCTGAAGGGCGCCGTGGTGGCCATCGGCAATGCGCCGACCGCGCTGTTCCGGCTGCTGGAGCTGTTGGACGCGGGCGCGGAGCCGCCGGCGGTGATCCTCGCGTTCCCCGTGGGGTTCGTCGGCGCGGCGGAATCGAAAGAAGCGCTGATCGATCATGCCGGCGGGGTGCCTTACGTTACCCTGCGCGGTCGCAGGGGCGGCAGCGCGTTCGCCGCCGCCGCGGTCAATGCGTTGGCGAGCGAAGTGCAATGAAACCGTGGCTCACCGTGATCGGCGTCGGCGACGACGGGTTGAGCGGCCTCAGTCCGGCCGCGCGCGCCCTGGTGGATGGCGCCGAACTGCTGGTGGGCGGCGAGCGACACCAGGCCATGGCGCCGGACGTGTCGGCCCCCCGGCTAACTTGGGTCGATGGCGTGCCGAAAGCCATCGACGCCATCGCCGAGTGGCGGGGGCGGCGGGTGGTGGTGCTGGCCACCGGAGACCCCATGTGCTTCGGCGGCGGCACCAACCTCGGACGCCGGTTCGATTCAACCGAAATGGTCGTCGTTCCGGCTCCCGGTGCCTTCAGCCTGGCGGCCGCGCGGATGGTGTGGTCGCTGCCCGATGTGGAAACGGTGACCGTGCACGGCCGGCCGCTGGAGCGTCTTAATCTGGTGATCGCGCCGGACACCCGGCTTTTGGTGCTGAGCCGCGACGGCGATACGCCGGCCCAGGTGGCGGCTCTGCTCACCGAGCGCGGGTTCGGACCCAGCACGGTGACGGTGCTCGAACACCTCGGCGGCCCCAAGGAGAGGCGCATCGACGGCGTTGCCGAGACCTGG
>CAKZLS010000039.1 GCA_937127205.1 uncultured Rhodospirillales bacterium | reverse complement strand
AACCAGGGAGGGCTTGCCGTTGGGCGATAAGATCCGGATCCGTAGTTTACGACTGCGCGACTTTTGCCGCGGCCTCATCGGTTTGTTGGGAGCGATCCTCGTCTTCGGCTTGCCGATTGTGCCCAGCGAGGTCGATGCATCCGAGGTGCGCGTCCTCCCGCACCATCCGCCCGGCGTGACCTACAACGGCCTGCACAGCAGTGAAAATCCGACGCCGGGGCAGGTCGCCGATGACCTGAAGCAAATACAACAGCATTTCGGCGTGATCCGAACCTATTACGCCCAATTCGGCGGCGGCGCCGTCGATGTGGGCAAGGTCGCGGCGGATGTGGGCATGAAGGTCCTGGTGGGGCTGTATCTATATCCCAATCAGCCGGACTGGATCGCCAAGGACTACGAACAGTTCGTCAAACCGGCGGTGAGCCGCGGCAATGTGATCGGCGTGCTCATCGGCAACGAGGACTCCGACAAACTGGCCACCGTCAAGGACTACCTGACCAAGGCCAAGGCGGACTTCCCGCAAACCCCGGTGAGCACCAGCCAGACGGCCGGGTTCTGGCTCACCGATCCGGGCGCGGTCGACATTTTGCCGCTGGTGGATTTCATCGCCGTCAACATCTATCCGGCGTGGAATTGGGAGAGGGCCGACGCCGATCTCCAGCCCATCGGCGTGACGCCCCAGTCGGGCTTCAAGTCTTTCCGCGCCACTTACGACCGCGTCGCCGCCAAGTACCCCGGCAAGCAGATCGTGGTCACCGAGACCGGCTGGCCCACCAGCTACGGCAAAATCCCGTCCAAGCAGTTTCCCGTCGGCGTCAGCAACGCCCGAGACTACCTGAACTTGGTCATGACCTGGGCCAAAACGTCCGATCCGCCGGTCAATCTGTACCTTTACGGCATGTACGACCCTCTGTACGGCGTCGGCCTCGGTTCGCTGTTCAACTATCACTTCGGCCTGATCGATTCCGACGGCAAATCGAAGGGGGTGTTGTTCTGAGACCCATGCTTATGAGGCGTTCCTAACTATAACCGACGGTACGGGGAGACCGATCCGCGATGCAGCCCTTTGCCTTAAGCATAAACCCGATCCACCTCGGCCCCGCCGGCAAAGCAGAGGTCGAACCTGAATTCACCGGCGACATGGCGTGGTACGAGGCCTACTTGGCGCGTCATGCGGATGAGGGCGCCGAGGGCCGCCTGGTCAGCCTGTTCACCTTCTCCGAACCGTGGCCCATGTGGGAGATGCATCCGAACGGAGACGAGGTCATCCTCTGCGTCAGCGGCGCCATGACGCTTATCCAAGAGGCCTCCGACGGATCGGCGACCCCCATCGATCTGATGCCCGGAGACTGCGCCATCAACCCGGCCGGCACCTGGCACACCGCCGACGCCGGAAGCGGGACCACGGCGTTGTTCATCACCACCGGCAAAGGCACCCAGCACCGGGCACGGTAAGGCTCGAGCATCAACGAATTCGTGATTATGGCGGTCGCTCTCCGGTGATGAGGGGCGGCGGCCGCCATAATTTCTGGCTCTGGTGAGCGCTGTAATAACCGGTCGGCGGGTGTCGTAGGGATTGACGGCTCTGGGCCGCGTAGCCAAGCGGTCGACGACGACTTATATTGCGCCAATGATATTTGATCCACTGACCACCTTCACCTGTCGACGCTAGCCCATGCGTTCTATGGCTTACCCTCCGGCGGACACCAGCGTGCGCGGCGACCTGTCTACCATCGCGACCCTGTTGCCCTATCTGTGGCCGGCCGGCGAGACCGGGCTGCGGATACGGGTGGTGGCGGCCATGGTGTGCCTGGTGGCGGCCAAGGGGGTCAATGTGACCATGCCGTTCTTCTACAAGCAGGCAGTGGACGCACTCACGCCGGCGTCGGGGACGGCCGGTTCGGTGGCTGCCGTCGTTGCCGTTCCGGTGGCGCTGGTTGTGGCTTATGGCGTTGCTCGGCTGTTGGCGTTGGCGTTCGGAGAGCTGCGCGACGGCCTGTTCGCGCGGGTGGGGCAGCGGGCCATTCGCCAGGCCGCGCTGCAGACCTTCGAGCACTTGCACCGGCTGAGCCTGCGGTTTCATCTGGACCGCCGCACCGGTGCGGTCAGCCGGGCCATCGAGCGCGGCACCAAGGGCATCGAGTTTCTTTTGAACTTCATGCTGTTTAACGTCCTGCCGACGCTGCTGGAGATCGTGCTGGTGTGCGGGGTGCTGTGGTGGATGTTCGGCATCTGGTATGCGCTGATCACCTTCGTGTGCGTCGGCGGTTACATCGCCTGGACGCTCTTGGTTACCGAGTGGCGGATCAAATTCCGCCGGGCCATGAACGAAACCGACAACGAGGCCCACACCAAGGCCGTCGATAGCCTGCTCAATTTCGAGACCGTCAAATACTTCGGCAACGAGCGCCACGAGGCTGGGCGGTTCGACACCGCGTTGGAGGGGTACGAAGCGGCGGCGGTGAAGAGCAAGACCAGCCTGGCGCTGCTCAACATCGGCCAGGGTGCCATCGTGTCCATCGGCCTGATCGTGTTGATGCTCATGGCCGGGAACGGCGTCGCCTCCGGCACCATGACCGTGGGCGACTTCGTTATGGTCAACGCCTACTTGATCCAGTTGTTCCTGCCGCTCAATTTTCTCGGCTTCGTCTACCGCGAGATCAAGCGCTCGCTGATCGACATGGAGTCCATGTTCACCCTGCTGGAGGAGGCGGCGGAGGTGAAGGACACACCGGGCGCCAGGCCTTTGGCGGTGAGCGGCGGGGAAGTGGTGTTCGAGGATGTTTCGTTCGGTTACGATCCCAGGCGTATGGTCCTGGGCGGCATCTCGTTCCGGGTGGCGCCGGGCAAAACGGTGGCCATCGTCGGTCCCAGCGGCGCCGGGAAATCCACCCTATCGCGGCTGCTGTACCGGTTCTATGACGTCAGCGGTGGGCGCATCGCCATCGACGGCCAGGATATCCGCCAGGTCACCCAGGACTCGCTTCGAGCCGCCATCGGCATCGTCCCCCAGGACACGGTGCTGTTCAACGAAACGGTCTACTACAACATCGCCTATGGCCGCCCGGGCGCGACACCGGCGGAGATCGAACGCGCGGCCGAGCTGGCTCGCATCCACGACTTTGTCATGGGCCTGCCGGACGGCTACCAGACCACCGTGGGCGAGCGCGGATTGAAGCTGTCCGGCGGCGAAAAGCAGCGGGTTGCTATCGCCCGTGCCATTTTGAAGCGTCCGAAAATTCTCATGTTCGACGAAGCCTCGTCGGCGCTGGATACCCACACCGAAAAGGAGATTCAGGCGAGCCTGCGCGAAGTATCGGCCGGGCACACCACATTGGTGATCGCCCATCGCCTGTCGACGGTGGTGGACGCCGACGAGATCCTGGTTCTCGACGCCGGCCTCATCGCCGAACGCGGCCGTCACACCGACCTGTTGGCCCAAGGCGGACGCTATGCCGACATGTGGGCCCGCCAGCAGGAGGTGGAGGAAGCGCGCGAAGTGCTGGAGCATACCGACGAAGCCGATGCGGTGCCGGCCGCTTCGTGAAGCACGTCGCGATCAGCCGGACGGCTCGATTTCCGGTGGCGGAGCACCGCAGGCTTGGGCAATCACTTGCGCGGGGATCGGCGGCGGCTGTTCGGGCGCATCGGTTTCCGGTGTCACGCCGATTTCAGCGGGCATCAATCCGGTTTCAATTCCGGTCATCTCGGAAATGGGCGGCGAAGGGGTGTTGGATGCCGCGGTCTCGAAGCTCTGAAGGGCCAACGCGGAAATGGGGTACGTAGGCGAGGGCTCAGGGGGATCGGCATTCTGGTCATGCGCTTGGGCCAGGTAGACTTGCGAGCCCGGATGGCCGAGGTGCGCGGCTTGGCATAGACAGTTCCGGGCGGTTATTCCGTCGGTGTTTCCATCGGCATTTCCGGCCATACCGATCCGATGATAATGCTCGGCAACGTCTTCTTGGGTGGTCTGGTCCACCCACAAATGGTTGTTCGAGAACAACGCGTCCCAATCTCTCAGGTCGCGCGGTCCGTACTTGATGACGGTGTCGTGGGGGTCGTAGACCACGTCGAGATCGGCCTTTTGCCCATAGTATAGAAATGGGTGCGAGATCAGCCCGACCACCAGCGGCGCGGCGGGATGGACCATGCCGAGTGCCACCAATGAGGGCTCGGGATGGCGGCCCCGGTTGTAGTCGTAGGTGTCGACGCTGCCGCAGCCGTTGGGCTTGCTTTCGGAAGGGTCTCCCAGAACCGCCTCGATGTCCGCCCGCTGTGCTCCGACCAGGACGGGCTCCAAGTTGGTGGGTTCAACGCCGGTAAAGGCCGCGCAGGCCTGCAAACCGAAGATCAGCGGGAGGGCGAGAACAATCCGCGCAGGCTTCATGGCGCCTTCCTTCGCTCCAGGGTGTCCCGGCGTAGCCTGCCGAACGCCCAAACGGTGTAGCAGATGACCATCGGGATCAGGACGATGGAGGCGATCAACATATTGAACAGGGTTGACGGGGCCGCGGACGCCCCCCATACGGTGAGACTGCTGTTCGGATCGGTGGACGACGGCAGCAGAAACGGGAAGATGGTCAGCCCGCTGGCGGCCACCACGCCTGCGACGCCGACGCAACTGGCCATGAACGCCTGGAGGGGCATGCGGATATCCAGCAGGAGGATAACGCTCAGCGGAGCGATGAGACCGCAGGCGGAGGCGAATACGGCATCCAGCCGGGATACATAGTTTTGGAACCAGCCATCGGCGACCAAGCCCACGGTTTGGGCCGCCGGATCGGTTAGCGCGTAGCCGTTGATCCCGAGGCCGGCCCACAGCCCCGAAACCGCGAACAGGAAAATCAATGCCATGGCGGCGGCGGAAGCGGCGACCTTGGCCCGCTTGGCCACCATGGCGTCGGTCCGGAGCGCCAGATAGGTGCCGCCGTGCATGCACAGCATGGCCACCGCGACGAGCCCGCTCAGCAATGCAAAGGGATTGAACAGATCGCGGAAACCGCCGTCGTACACCGGACCGACGACAGGCTCGACGTGGAACGGGATGCCCTGGAGCACGTTACCCACCGCAATGCCAAAAACGACCGCCGGGACGACGCCGCTGAGAAAGAGAACGCCATCCCAAAGCGAACGCGCCGGTACGCTCCGGGCGTTTTGGCGAAGAGCGGATGCCACCGGCCGTGCGATGAGTGCCAGCAGAACCGCGAACATGGCGAAGAAGAAGCCGGAGAAGGCGATGACGTGGAGCGGCGGCCACGCCGCGAAAACGGCAACGCCGGCGAGCAGAAACCACGCCTGATTGCCGTCCCAGGCCAAATCGACAGTGCCGAGCACCGCGTTGCGTTCTCCGTTATCCCGGGCAACGAACGGCAACAGCATGGCCACGCCGAGGCCAAAACCCTGCACCACTGCAAAGCCCACCAAGGTCACGCCCAGGATCAGCCACCAGATAATACGAAGCGTTTCGTAATCGAGAAACATAGCGGCCGTCTCCGCTGCTGCCGTGCCGTTCTCTTTTTTTAGCGCCAGCTCTTTCAACGCCGGCTTCGGGCCGGGATACGTCCCGCTTATTCAACAATTAGAACATGATACGGCAGCGAGGCGATAGTCAAACCTTGCCCACTTCGATTCAGGAGCGCGGGCGCACTATAAGTAGTGTTAATAAAAATTAATGCCCGCTAAGGCGTTATTTTCCGCGCATTTTCTCCTTGTGTTCTACTAATGTTCTTATTATGTTCGTACCCATATGGGGAAATAAAGCTTGATTCGCTACCCCGCTTGTGACACACTTTTTTAACGAACAAATATTTATTTAAACAATCTGAACGGGTATTCAGGTTTCACGGTTTAGATATCCAGCGGAGAATGAAAAATGTCGAACCTTCAAAACATGAGCCGCGTCCTTCACAGTCATGATTGGGCCACCTTGGACGACTGGGTGCATGCCGTCGACGATCTGGCCGATCTTAGTGATGACGACATTGACGAAGTCGTGCGGATCGCCGACCGCGAACCCGACCGCATGTTCTTCGAGTAATACCCGACCCAAGGCCCTGATCCCTATTTTCCGGACCGGGCTGGCGGCAAACCCCGTACCAAACGAGAGCGATCATGCATACCGACACATCCATCCCGCAGACCCTGCGGCCTCGTCATCCCGAGCTGATGGACGAGAACGACCATATCCCCACATGCGTAGAGGAGCTTCCTCCGCGGATCGAGGGGCATTTGTCCGACATCCGGATTAATTCAGGGCGCACCGTGGCAATGGCGCGCACGGGTCCGGGACCCGGCCGCTACGCGGCGGATCTCTGGCGGATCGAGGGCAATCCGTTTCCGTGGAGAGTCCGCATGGACGGGCAAGGCGTCCATCGCTTCTGTGGCGAGTCAGAGGCCGTCGCGTTTTTCATGGAGCGTCTGTGTCACGTGGCGCACGGCCCGCGTTAGACATTGCATCAGACAGGACGATCGTCGCGGCGGATCCAGCCGCCGCCGAGCAGGCGATCGCCATCATAGAACACGCAGGCCTGGCCGGGCGCGATACCGGCCTGGGGCTGATCGAGGACCACGACCGCGCCGTCACCGCCGCCCCGAGACACCGTCGCGCCGACCGGCGGGTGGGTTGAGCGAATTTTCACCTCGACCTTGACGCCATCAGAAGCCAACGGCGTGTCACCGAGCCAGTTGACCGGGCTGACCGACAGCCGGTCAAGTAAAAGGGCCTCGAACGGACCCACGACAACCCGGGCATCCTCCGGCTCCAACCGCACCACATAGAGCGGCCGGTCGGACGAAATGCCAAGCCCGCGCCGCTGGCCGATGGTGAAGTGTCCCACGCCATCGTGGCGGCCGACGACCTTGCCATCCAGGTCGACAATGTCGCCGGGCTCCATGGCGCCGGGGCGCAATTTCTCGATGATATCGGCGTACCGGCCGTTGGGCACGAAACAGATGTCCTGGCTATCGGCCTTGGCCGCCACCGACAATCCATAGCGCCGTGCCATTTCCCGGGTTTCGTCCTTGCCGAGACCGCCTAGCGGAAACCGCAGCATCGCCAGCTGGTCCGGTGTGGTGGCGAACAGAAAGTAGCTCTGGTCACGTGTCGGATCGGCGCCGCGGTACAGCTCCGGCCCGGCGTCGCCGAGCCGCCATCGCGCATAATGCCCGGTGACCAGCGCGTCCGCTCCGAGATCCCGCGCGCTGCCCAGCAGATCCGTGAACTTGACTGTCTGATTGCAGCGCACACACGGGATCGGCGTTTCCCCGGCCAGGTAGCTGTCGGCGAAATCGTCGATCACCTGCTCGCGGAACTTGGTTTCGTAATCCAGCACATAATGCGCAATGCACAGCCGGTCGGCCACCCGCCGGGCGTCGTGGATGTCCTGTCCGGCGCAACAGCTTCCCGGCCGCCCGACGGCCACGCCATGATCGTACAGCTGCAAGGTGACGCCGATGACCTCGTAACCCTGTTCCGCCAGCATGGCGGCGGTCACGGAACTGTCAACGCCGCCGGACATGGCGACGACGACCCGGGTCTCGCCGGGTGGCTTATCGATATGGAGCGTGTTCATGACCGTCAATATAGTGCCAATCGTCGAATTTCGTGACCCCCGATCGTCGGGTTTCGCGCGACGTCTCCGTCCACAGCAAGACCGGGAGATTTCATAAAGGTGACAAACAAGTGAAATGCGAGAGTCACGATGGGTGTGTACCTAAAATTCTGGCCCGCTGCCATTTCCGACTTACGCATTCCGAGGGAAGATGATCATGAAAAAACAGAAAGCCTCCGATTTCCGCCTTTCGCGCCGCTCCTTCGTTGCCGGCGGCGCCGGCGTCATCACCTTCGGCGCCGCCGCCGGTCTGACCGGTTTCCCCGCCATCGTCCGGGCCGCATCCCGGCCCGTCATTACCCTCGGCGTTCAGTCGGGTGATGTAACCACGTCCAGCGGCATGATATGGGCCCGCGCCGACCGCCCCGCACGGATGCTGGTGGAGGTGGCGACCACCGAGTCGTTCAAGAACGCCCGTCGCGTCCCCGGTCCCGCGGCGCTCGGCGCCAGTGATTTTTCCACCAAAATGGACCTCTCCGGCCTGCCCGCGGGCCAGGACATTTTCTACCGCGTTCAGTTCCAGGATCTCACGGACCTGAAGAGCTTGAGCGAACCCGTGACCGGGCATTTCCGTACGGGACCGGCCGAGCGCCGTACCGTCAGTTTCGTCTGGTCCGGCGATACCGCCGGTCAGGGCTGGGGCATCAACGAGGACTGGGGCGGCATGAAGATCTACGAGGTGATGCGCAATCACCGGCCCGATTTCTTCATCCACTCGGGCGACACCGTCTACGCCGACAACCCGATCCCGGCAGAGGCCGAGCTGCCCGACGGCGGCATCTGGAAAAACGTGACCACCGAGGAAAAATCCAAGGTGGCCGAGACGCTCGACGAATTCCGCGGCCAGTGGAAATACAACATGCTCGACGCCAACGTGAAGCGGTTCAACGCCGAGGTCCCCATGTTGGTGCAGTGGGACGACCATGAAACGGTCAACAACTGGTACCCCAACGAAATCCTCGACGACGACCGCTACAAAATCAAGAACGTGGCGCTGCTTGCCGCGCGCGCCAACCAGGCCTTTCACGAACTCAGCCCCACCCGCCAGCACGCAACGGATCGCGAACGGGTTTACCGCGCCGTCAACTACGGTCCTTCGCTGGACGTGTTCCTGCTCGACATGCGCAGCTATCGCGGCGACAACAGCGCCAACCGGCAAACGGACCGCGGTCCCGACACCGATTTTCTCGGAAGCGAACAGATCCGCTGGTTGGAGCAGGGGCTGCTCAACAGCGAGGCCACCTGGAAAGTGATCGCGTCCGATATGCCCATCGGTATCATGGTTCGAGACGGCAAGGAGCACTTCGAGAACGGCGCCAACGGCGACGGACCCGCGCTCGGCCGCGAGCACGACATCGCCGAGATCCTGCGGTTCATCAAGCAAAACGACATCAAGAACGTGGTCTGGTTCACCGCCGACGTTCACTACACGGCGGCGCACTATTACGACCCCAACAAGGCCCAGTTCCAGGATTTCAAGCCGTTTTGGGAGTTCGTCTCGGGGCCGCTCAACGCCGGCTCGTTCGGGCCGGGTGACATGGACAACACCTTCGGTCCGCAGGTGGTCTACGTGAAGTCACCGGAAGGCAAACGCAATCTGCCGCCGAGCGCGGGTCTGCAGTTCTTCGGCCACGCGCGCATCGACGGCGAGACCGACGTGATGACGGTGACCCTCCGTGATATCGCCGATGAGGCGCTCTATTCGGTGGATATCGAGCCTGAGGCCTGATCGGTGATCTGACCGGCGATCAGGGCTCCAGCGCCATATCCCAGAACGCCGTCTCCAGCCGTGTGGCCTGGTGGAAGGTGGTCGTCAGGGCGGCAAGCCGGCCGGGGCCGCCGCGCCGGGCCATCAGGGTGTCCATGTGGGCAATATGCGCTGCGGCCACGCCCTGGTATTCCTCGGACGCGTACATCTCGATCCAGGCGGCGTACGGATTGCCGTCCTTTACCGTGTTCGGGGCGTCAATCAGCCGCCGGCCGATTTCGGCGTAGCCGACGACACAGGGCGCCAACGCCACCTGCAGATCCAACAGATCGCCGGCAAGGCCTTTCTCGAGGACGTAGCGGGTGTAGGCCATGGTGGCATGGGCCTCGGGTTCGGCCGCCATATCCGCTTCGCTCAGGCCCCACTTTTCGCAATAGGCCACATGCAGCTTCATTTCCTCTCCGGCCATGGCGGTCAGCCCTTCGGCCGCGGCGCGGATGTCTTCCAGTGTTTCCGCCTTGAAGGCGGCAAGCCCGTAGGCGCGGGCGAAATGGATGAGGAACAGATAGTCCTGGATCAGGTAACGCCGAAAACAGGACTCGGGCAAGCGGCCTCGCGCAAGCGCCTCAACAAAGCGGTGCTCGGTATAGGCGGACCATTCAGCGGCACACGCGGCGCGCAGCTGGTGGTAAAGCGGTACGGAGGCGAAGTCGCTCAATCGCGTTCGTCGAGCCAAGCCATCTGAATGGCTTCGAGGATCTTCTCGTTGGAGCGGTTGGGATCATCATCGAAATCCGGCAGCTCCTGCACCCATTTCCAGAGGTCGGTGAACCGCAGATTGGTCACGTCCGCGTCCGGATGGGCGTCCTCGAGTTCGATGGCGATGTCGTGTACGTCGGTCCAGCGCAAACCCACGGCGGCCTCCTTTTGCCAACTGTCGCTTGTTACTTGTCCACCATCATATTGCGGGTCGCCGACGGCAGGCTGACGACAAGCCCGTCCAACTCGTCGCTCATTTTGATTTGACAGCCCAGCCGGGAGGTATGGGTGAGCGCGAAAGCCAGATCGAGCATGTCCTCTTCTTCCTCCGTGGGTTCGCCCAGCTTGTCATACCAGTCGGAAGCGACAATGACATGGCAGGTGGAGCACGCCAGCGAGCCCTCGCAGGCTCCCTCCAGATCGATGTCATTACGATGGGCGATCTCCAGAACCGACAACCCGAGCGGGGCCTCCACCTCCTTTTGTGTCTTCCCGTCTGGCGTAATAAAGGTCATCTTCGGCATCGTTCTCGGCTCTCCTGGTAACTTAAGTTTTTGGTTGGTCGGTGTCGACGCCGTCCGCCGGCTCGGCGGCGGATTCGAACTCGCGAACGTCGACGCCATGCAATGCGGAACGGATGCCCCGGTCCATGCGGCGCTCGGCGAAGGCCCGTGTTACCCGCTCAAGGTCCTCGACGCCAGCATTTATGGCGTCACGGTCTTCTCTAGCCCCAGCGGCCTCCAAGCGTTTCATGGTCTCGACGATCTCCTCTTGCTCTTCCGCGGCAAGGAGATCGGCATCGGCCTGCAGCGCCGCCGCAACCGCACTCAGCGACCGCTCAGCTTCGACCCGCGCCTCGGCCAGCAATCGCCGGTTCATGTCGTCCTGGGCATGCATCATGCTGTCGTAAAGCATGGCCGCCATCTCGTCTTCGGTGAGGCCATAGGATGGCTTCACTTCCACTGTTTGTTCGACACCCGTGGTTTGCTCCCGCGCGGTGACAGTCAGAAGTCCGTCCGCGTCCACTGCGAAACCAACCTGAATACGCGCCGCGCCGGCGGTCATGGGCGGAATGCCGTGGAGCTCGAAGCGCGCCAGGGAGCGGCACTGGTCGACCAGCTCGCGCTCTCCCTGCACCACATGGATGGACATGGCGGCCTGACCGTCTTGAAATGTGGTGAATTCCTGGCCTTTGGAGACGGGCACGGGAGTGTTGCGCTCGACGATCTTTTCCACCAACCCGCCCATTGTCTCGATCCCGAGACTGAGCGGCGTAACGTCCAGCAACAGGGTATCCGAACCGACGGTCAGCGCTTCGGCCTGCAACGCGGCGCCCACGGCGACCACCTCGTCCGGATCGATGTGAGCCAACGGTTCCTTGCCGAACAGAGCGGCGACCCGCTGGCGCACCAGCGGCACGCGCGTCGATCCGCCCACCAAAACCACACCGGCGATATCCTGCGATGCCACCCCGGCGTCATCGAGCACGCCGCGGCAAACGCCGAGGGTGCGATCCACGAGCGGGGCGATCAATGTCTCCAGGCGTGCCCGGTCCAGGTCGTGAAATGTTTGTTGGTCGTCGATGTCAAGGGTCCACTGTCCGGATTCCTGGCGGCTTAGGCATTCCTTCGCCAGCCGCGCCGACATCAAAGCCATTTTCACGTCGGCCGAGGTCATGGTCTCGGTTCCCCGGTCCGCAGCTCGCTCCGCCAGAAAGTGTTCGGCCACGGCGTGATCGAAGTCGTCGCCGCCGAGCGCCGAGTCGCCGCCGGTGGCCAAGACCTGGAATACGCCTTTCTGCATCTTCAAAATGGAGACGTCGAAGGTTCCGCCACCCAGGTCGTAAACCGCGTACACACCTTCGGCGCTTTCGTCGAGGCCGTAGGCGAGGGCCGCGGCCGTCGGCTCGTTCACCAGCCGCAGCACCTCCAACCCGGCGAGCCGGGCCGCATCCTTGGTGGCCGTGCGCGCGGAGTCGTCGAAATAGGCCGGAACCGTCACGACCGCCTTTTCCACCTTTTGACCCAGATGGACTTCGGCCCGCTCCTTCAGAGCTGTCAGAATCTCGGCCGAAATCTCCACCGGCGTCAGTCTTTGGCCGGCCACGGAGAGACGGACCATGCCGGAGCCTTCTCCCCCGCTCTTGTCGACGTCGTAGGGAAGCGTTCCGGCCAGGCTCTTGATGTCCTCGACGCCGCGCCCCATCAGGCGCTTGACGGAGCTCACCACCGCATCGGGACGGTCAAGCATCAAACGCCGCGCCAGTTCTCCCACAAAGGCCGATCCGTCGGGCGCGTAAGCCACCACCGAGGGAACGAGGCCGGAGCCATCTTCGTTCCGAAGCACCTCGGCAACACCGTCCGAACTGATGGCCACCACCGAGTTGGTCGTGCCCAGGTCGATCCCGACGGCAATGACGCCGTCACCTTCATGGGGGAGTGGGGTTTCGCCGGGTTCGTGGATCTGCATTATCTGCATGCGGCCTACTCCCTCTTGTCCATTTTCGCTCGGTGATGGCGGCACTCTTCGGAGAGTTTCCGCAGGTACTTGAGCCGCGTCGTCAGGCGGCAGGCACCCTCCAGGTCATCCGTGCGGAAAACATCGGACAAGGCATCGATACAGTACCGGATGTCATCGGTGGCCCGCTGATCGAGCGCGTCCACGTCCTCGAGGCTCTCCGCGTCCGCAAGGGCCTCGCGCAGCTCCATGGACTCGGTCAGCAGCTCCTGATCGTTGACCAACGTGCACCCCTCGGGCAGGACCCCCGCGCCCCGCAAGTGAACGAGATAATCGGCTCGCTTCAGCGGGTCCTTCAAGGTCTCGTATGCTTCGTTTACGCACACGGACTGCTGCTGCGAGAGCGCCCTCTCTTTGGGGGTGCGCATGGCAAAACGGTCGGGGTGGAGCATCCGCTGACAATCGAAATAGTGCCGGTCGAGCACCGCGCTTTCGAGGTCATATTCCGCGGGTAGGCCAAATCGCGCGAAATGATCAAGTTGACCCGGCGGTTGCACAGCCTTGCAGGTGGAGCAAAAAAGGCTGCCTTCGCCGACCGGGCCCTGGCAAGACCAGCAAGGCACGACGGGACGGCCCTCCTCGTCGGAACCCGATTGCTCGGATTGCCCGGCCAAGGGCTTCAGTGTCTGCTCCATTTGTCCTCTAACCCACTCAAAAGCACGCCCGCATCAAGCGGGCGCACACGTCTTTTTATTTCCCGACGGCAAAACGCCGATCGGGCCTTGATTTTACATGTGGAATGACTCGCCGCAGCCACACCGACCTTTTTCGTTGGGGTTACGAAAAACGAAACCCGACTCCAGCTTGTCCTGAACGTAGTCCATCTCGGTTCCCAATATGAACATCGTCGCCTTCGGGTCGATCAGCACCTTCACGCCGTCAACCTCCATTTCTTCGTCGAACGGCGCTTTCTCGTCGGCGTACTCGAGTGTGTAGGACATCCCCGAGCAACCCTTGGTTCGAATGCCGATGCGAACGCCCAACGCCGGTGCCTCGCGCCGAGCAAGCAACGCCTTGATCTGCTCGGCGGCGGCAGTAGTCACGGTGAGCGGCTGAGCGCGTGCGGTCATGGGTCTATCATCTCCTTAGCTTAGAAACCGAGCAAAAGACGCGCGGGTTTTTATTCCGCGGCCTCCGGCTTGGCATCCGTATTCTTGGTCCGGTAGTCGGCGACGGCCGCTTTGATAGCATCCTCGGCAAGCACCGAACAATGGATCTTCACCGGTGGCAAGGCAAGATGCTCGGCAATTTCCGAGTTCCGAATGGTCGCGGCTTCATCGAGGGTCTTGCCCTTGACCCACTCGGTTACCAGCGAACTCGACGCAATGGCCGATCCGCAACCGAAGGTCTTGAACTTGGCATCCTCGATAATGCCATTCTCGCTCACCTGGATCTGCAGCTTCATTACGTCGCCGCACGCCGGCGCGCCGACCAACCCTGTACCGACCTCGGGATCCGCCTTGTTCATCGTGCCCACGTTGCGGGGGTTCTCGTAGTGTTCGACCACTTTTTCGCTATAAGCCATGACTATTCTCCTCGTTTTGCAGGGGCCCTATATGTTCTGGAATCAATGCTCGGCCCACTCGATTGATTTCAGATCGATACCTTCCTGAGCCATTTCCCAAAGCGGGCTCATTTCACGCAGTCGCTTAACTTCGCCGGCGATCCGGTCGGCCGCGAAGTCAACTTCTTCTTCGGTTGTGAACCGCCCGATCCCGATGCGCAGACTGGTATGCGCGAGCTCTTCTTCCACGCCAAGCGCCCGCAGCACGTAAGACGGTTCCAAGGAAGCCGAGGTGCAAGCCGATCCAGACGAGACGGCCAGATCCTTGATGCCCATCATCAACCCTTCTCCTTCCACGTACGCGAAGCTGAGGTTGAGGTTGCCGGGGATCCGGTTGTCGAAATCGCCGTTCAGGTATACGTCCGCAAGTTCCTCGTTGATCTTATCATAGAACCGATCGCGCAGCATGTGCAGACGCTCCGCCTCCGCGCCCATCTCCGCCTCGGCGATCCGGCAGGCTTCTCCCAGTCCGACGCACAGCGGTGTCGCCAGCGTTCCCGAACGCATGCCGCGTTCTTGGCCGCCGCCACTGATCAAGGCTTCAAGGCGGACCCTCGGGCGCCTGCGAACATAGAGCGCGCCGATGCCTTTCGGACCATAGAGTTTGTGGCCGGAAATGCTCATCAAATCGATGTTCATTTCCTCGACGTCCATGGGGATCTTACCCACGGCCTGCGCGGCGTCGGTATGGAAGAACACCTTGTTCTCGCGACAGATGGCGCCGATTTCCTTGAGCGGCTGGATCACACCGATCTCGTTGTTGACGGCCATGATGGACACCAGCAACGTTTTGTCGGTCATCGCCGCTTTCAAAGCATCGAGATCGATAAGGCCGTTCTGCTGGACCGGAAGGTAGGTTACGTCGAAACCTTCCAACTCCAGGTGGCGGCAGCTGTCGAGCACGCACTTGTGTTCGGTGACGCAGGTAATGATGTGGTTCTTGCGATCCTTGTAGAAGCGGGCAACGCCCTTGATGGCGAGGTTGTTGGATTCGGTGGCACCCGATGTGAAAACCACTTCCTTGGCATTGGCGCCGATCAGATGAGCGATGTGACCGCGCGCTTCCTCGACAACCGACTCCGCCTCCCAACCATAGGCGTGGCTGCGGGAATGGGGGTTGCCGAACGCGTCGGTGAAGTAAGGCAGCATCGCGTCAACGACCCTGCGGTCGGTGGGGGTGGTGGCCTGATAGTCCAAATACACGGGCGCAGTGGTGCTCGCATGTACCTCGGAAACTCTCGCCGCACCGGTAATGTTGGTCATTTTCGCACCTTTTTCAATACTGTTTTCCACATCCTCTTTTGTCGCTGTCCGCTTTCACATGGACAGCTCCTATCGCTAATATCCTTAGGCGGCCGGGGCCTCCGCCATGTGCGATACACCCGAGCGCGCATGAAGCGATTTCCAGGCGTCCACGAACCGCATCACGTCCCGCCCGGTTGTCGTCCATCCCAGGCTTACCCGAATGGCGCCGCTCGCCGCTTCATCGTCCACGCCCATCGCTTTCAGCACATGGCTGCGGGTCACTTTCCCCGACGAACACGCCGAGCCCGCGCTGACGGCGATACCGGCCAAATCAAGTGCTATTACCTGCGTTTCGCTGGCAACGCCCGGCATCATGACACAGCTTGTATTTCCGACCCTCGGGGCATCCGAACCGAAAACTGTCGCACCGGTGGCGCTCTCGCAGACCATCCGCTCCATATCATCGCGCAACCCGCCGATACGCTCGGCGTCCGGCAGTGTGGCGGCAATCTCCGCGGCGGCGCCGAAACCGGCAATGCCGGCCAGGTTTTCGGACCCGGCCCGACGACCCCGTTCCTGTCCGCCGCCCCGGATCTGCGGCTGCGGCGCACCCTCGGGTGTCGTAATCAGTACGCCGCAGCCCGAGGGTCCGCCCAACTTGTGCGCCGACAGGGTCAGCATGTGCGCACCCAGCGACGGCATTTCGATGGACACCTTGCCGGCGGCCTGCACCGCATCGCAATGAACCAGAGCGCCGTGCTTCCGGGCAATATCGGCGACAGTGCCGACGGGCTGGATCACGCCCGTCTCATTGTTCACCATCATCACCGAGACCAGAGCCGGCGGTCCGTCGACGCCGAGCATTTCCTCCAGCGCATCGAGGTCGATTAAGCCGCTCCGGTCGACCGGAATGAGCTCTACCGAATCCGCGGCTGACAGCACGGACACATGTTCTACGGCCGAGACCAGTACGCGCCGGCGGTTGGTTCCCCGAACAGCCAGCGAATTGGCTTCGCTGCCGCCGCCCGTGAACACGACGTCGGCGGGCGCGGATCCTACCAGTAACGCTACCCGTTCGCGCGCGTCCTCTACCAACCGGCGCGCCACCCGGCCGAAGCGATGGACCGACGACGGATTGCCTGTTAACGCGAGCGCTGCCGCCGCCGCTTCGGCCGCTTCGGGCCGAACCGGAGTAGTTGCGTTGTGATCCAGATACACCGCGTTTTCCATCGATTCCTGTCAGGTCCGGAGACCCGCTTCCTTTCGTGCCTCGATCTACTGCGCCGCCGCGGCAACGCCGTCACGGTTGGCTTCGAACGTCAGGCGACTGCTGCCGAGAACACGCTTCTCGCAGACGTCCCCTAACGTGACCGAGCTCAAGTACATGTAAATCTGATTGCCCAGCTCTTCCCAAAGGTCGTGCGTCAGACATCGGCCTTGATGCGAATGACATCCGGTGGGTGAGCCTGGCGTACACCGAGTCGCCTTGATGGGCTCGTCCACGGCCATGATGATATCGGACACCCGCATGTCATCGGGATCCCGCGCCAGCAGATAGCCGCCGCCGGGGCCGCGCACGCTGTTGACCAGCCTGCCCTTCCTCAGTCTGCCGAAAAGCTGCTCCAGATAGGACAGCGAAATCTCCTGACGATCCGCGACTTCCGCCAGCGGAATGGGTCGGCCCGTATTGTGGTGCGCGAGATCGGCCATTGCCATCACGGCATATCGGCCCTTGGTACTGAGTTTCATATCTTTCTCCTTCTTGAACGCCGACGAACCCCGTTCAAACTGTTCAAAATTATCGACGCTTGCCGCCGCCGACGATGACCGACCGTCGCATTTCACCGTCCGCCTCGTCGGTTTGGGTGTCCGGCGCCGCTTCTGCTTGTTCCTGGAGGCGGCCCTCCAATTCTTCGATGCGTTCCATGAGTAACGAAACCTGCCCCCGCAGTCCGTCGACCGAGGCGAGAATAGGGTCCGGGCATCCATCGCTGGGCGTCCCGTAGGCCCAGAATTGGCCAGCTTGCTTGCGATCTTTCGGCATGACCACGTGGGCGGGAACACCGGTAGCGGTAACACCGGCCGGCACATCCTTGGTGACCACCGCGTTCGCCCCCACCCGGGCACCGTTACCGATCACGATGGGACCGAGTATCTGTGCCCCCGATCCGACGATCACGTCGTTCTCCAGGGTCGGATGCCGTTTGGTGTGCTTTTGCCGGGAAGAATCAACGGAGGGCGCAATACCGCCAAGGGTTACGCCATGATAAAGCGTAACGTTCTCGCCGATTTCCGACGTTTCGCCGATCACCAGGCCGTGTCCGTGATCGATCACCAGCCGCCGCCCGATCGTGGCGCCGGGATGGATTTCAACACCGGTGAACAACCGTCCGACCTGAGAGATAAAGCGCGCGATCAAAAACCACTCACGCCGCCAAAAGCCATGAGCAATTCGGTAAACAATTAACGCGTGAAGCCCGGAGTAGCACAACCAGACCTCGAACCGTGAACGCGCCGCGGGGTCGCGCTCGAAAATCGCATCGATATCCTCTTGAATCCTTTTAAATATCATAGTCAGTCCACTCGCTTGATTAGCAGTGTGTAAACCATTAATCCTATTCGCTCACGGACGCGACAAACGCGCCGTACCAAGTGGTTACTCCGAATATATGATAACCGAGTAATTTGATCAAGAATACCTGGCCATAAATTTGGCTGTCCTAGCCTTAATTCCCGACAAGTTTTGTCGGAAATAGAGGTTTTGTTAGCAACGCCGGGAATATTTCGAGTGCGAGGGGCAATGCCGGAGGTTATTTTTAACGGCACGGAAGGGCGGCTTGAAGGCCGCTATCACCATTCTAAACAGGCGAACGCTCCCATAGCGTTGGCCCTGCATCCCCATCCTCTTCATGGCGGCACCATGAACAACCGGGTGGTGTTTTCGCTGTTTCACGCGTTCCA
This sequence comes from uncultured Rhodospirillales bacterium, assembly GCA_937127205.1. GTDB lineage: Bacteria > Pseudomonadota > Alphaproteobacteria > Rhodospirillales > Defluviicoccaceae > CAKZLS01. The sequence continues at coordinate 9,104 of CAKZLS010000039.1, read as the reverse complement.
GAAGCGCGGGTTCTCGGTTCTGCGATTCAATTTTCGCGGCGTGGGACGCTCTCAGGGCCGTTTTGACAATGGTCTCGGCGAATTGAACGACGCGGCATCGGCGCTGGATTGGATGCAGACGATCAATCCCAACGCATCGGCGTGCTGGATCGGCGGTTACTCGTTCGGCGCGTGGATCGGCATGCAACTCATGATGCGCAGGCCGGAAATCGGCGGTTTCCTTGCCGTGGCACCACCGGCCGGCAACCTTGATTTTTCGTTCCTCGCCCCGTGCCCCGCGTCGGGAGTGCTTATCCACGGAACGAAAGACGATGTGGCGCAAGCCAGCGCCGCACAGAAGCTGGCGCAGAAGCTGACCAACCAGAAGAGCGTGCACGTGGAATACCGGGAAGTTCCCGACGCGGATCACCTGTTCACCAACCACATGCCTCAGATGGTGGAAGCCATTAACGAGTACCTGGACAAGCGTCTGACGTCCGAGGATTAAGCATCCATGGCTACCTATCAGTCGGATTTCATTCGCACTGTCGTCGAGCGCGGGTTCCTCCATCAATGCACCGATCTGGAGGAATTGGACGCCATTGCCTCCCGCCGCGTCATTCCTGCTTACATCGGTTTTGACTGCACCGCGCCGAGCCTGCACGCCGGCAGTCTCGTCTCCATCATGCTGCTCAGGCACTTTCAGCGCACCGGTCACAAGCCAATTGTGCTCATGGGCGGCGGCACCACGAAGGTGGGAGATCCATCCGGGCGCGACGAATCGCGCCAGCTGCTGAGCGATCAGGACATCGCCGACAACATGGCGGGAATTCGCCGGGTTTTCTCGAAATTTCTGACCTTCGGTGACGGAGACACCGATGCGATCATGGTCAATAACGCCGACTGGCTCGATGATCTCGACTACATCCCATTTCTCCGGGATTTCGGACGGCATTTTTCGGTCAATCGGATGCTCAGCTTCGATTCGGTGAAGATGCGTCTCGAGCGCGAGCAACCCTTGAGTTTCCTCGAGTTCAATTACATGATTTTGCAGGCCTATGATTTTCTCGAGCTGGCCCGCCGGCTCGATTGCGACCTGCAAATGGGCGGTTCGGACCAATGGGGCAATATCGTAAACGGCGTTGAACTGGCCCGCCGCGTCGACGGCCGATCCCTGTTCGGACTGACCACGCCGCTCCTGACGACGGCGTCTGGCACCAAAATGGGAAAGACGGCTGCCGGCGCCATGTGGCTGAGCGACGATCTGGCGTCGCCCTACGACTACTGGCAATACTGGCGGAACGCCGAGGACGCGGACGTGGGCCGTTTTCTGAAACTGTTTACCGATCTGCCGCTCGACGAAATCACCAGACTCGAGAGTCTGGAAGGCGCCGAAATCAACGAGGCCAAGATTATTCTGGCGAACGAGGTTACGGCGCTCTGCCACGGCGCCGACGCCGCCCGGTCCGCCGCCGAAACCGCGCGGCAGACATTTGTCGGCGGGGCGGCCGGCGACGACCTGCCCAGCATCGAAGTGCCCCGTGACGGATTGGAGGCCGGGATTCCCGCCTACGAACTGTTTTGCCGCGCCGGGCTCGTGGCCAGCAACAGCGAGGCACGACGGCTGATCAAGGGCGGCGGCGCGCGCGTCAACAACGTGGCGATCACCAGCGAAACCCGGTCCATATCCGCGGCGGACCTGGATTCCGACGGCGCCATCAAGTTATCCGCCGGAAAAAAGCGGCACGCGTTGGTCCGAGCCGGTTAACATCGGCGACCGCCGACGCCGTAGCTATCTTTGCGGCTACCCGCCATCTGGGTATTGGGGCCCCGATTGGGACGGCGAAGCCGCACCGCTGCCAACGCCGGTTCCAGGCTCGAAGACATCGAACAGGTTTCGGAGAAAACCCGGGGCCAGCATGGAAAGCGGATTGACCGTAACATCGGGGTCGTCCATGGAACCGACAATAGAATACCGGGCGGCCAGCAAGCCGCCGCCCTTATCTCCGCCGCTGAACAGAGGTCCGACGAGAGGAATCTTCCCGAGCAAGCTGTTGACCGCGTAGAAGGGAACAATGGTGCCCTCAACATTGGCGGTGCCGTTTCCCACTCGGCCCTCGGCGGTCATGCCGAGTTCCGTGCCCGACGCCCTTCCGTTCTTCATGTGGACAACACCATTTTGTAGCGCGAAAGGGACATCGAGAACCTTAAACCCGATACCATCTCCCCGGAACTGATCGAGAATGCCGGTCAGGGCCATGATGCTCAAAATCTTGGCGAGTCCTGGAGCTTTTTTGATGCGGTAGTCGTTTACCCTAACCTTTCCGTTGAGCGGGTTGCCGGCCACCGCGTCATTATAGGTTCCGCTGATCTTCAGCTCTCCGCCGATCATGTGCTCGTAAACCCCGAGGCTTCGAAGCGTGCTACCGGCATCGGAGGAGCGCACGCGCAAGTTCCGTTGCTGGCTTCCTTCGGATGCGATGCTTATGGAGAGCGGTGTGTCCTTGCCCACTCGGGCGTCGATCCGGACAGGATTCCACAGGTCGCGATCCCGCACGATCTTCGCGGAGACTTTCTTGAGGGGATGATCCGAGGCAACCCAAACCATACCGAGATTGGCCGTAATCGATAAAGGCAATTGTTCCAGAGTTTGAGGTTGATCATCCGTGCCCGGTTCCTCGAGTTCTTCGATCAAGGGTCCGATGTCGAGACTTTGGCCATCCAGCGAAATGTCCCACCCGCCATTCGAATGTGCCTTCACGATTCCGTTCATGTTGGTTCTTCCGATAGCGACGCGGCTGAGTTTGACGTCGGACAGATCTCCACTATCGGCGTACAGGACGCTGCCTGCCACATCGAACTCTTGGCTCTTGAGCTCGAAGCTGGAGACCTCCGTCAGTCGACCCTCTTGCAATGTCGCCTTGAAGCTTCCGGTCGCTGGGACGCCCTGCACTTTTTTCCAACCGAAGTATGGAAAAACGATATCTGCCTTCCGGGCGTCGACCTTGATTTCGACGCTTTCGCTGCCGCTGGGATAGCTTACGTAAAGGACGTTAACGCCAAGTGGGCCCTTCAAGTAGTTCTCCAGCACCGGTGCGTCTTGAATCTTCAGGTCCTGGAGCAATTGGAAATCCGCGTTGGCGATGGCCACCGCCAGGCGTGTATCGAACGGCGACCCGGTCTCGAAATTTTCGCGCCAAACGATATTGGCCTGGGTTTGGCCGACGACAACCGGACCGGTAACGTCCATTCCCTTCTCGGTGAGATCGATTGTCAGCGTGCCGTTGGTCACGTCGGCACCCAGCGCGATCTTGGCGACAAACACGTTTTCCAACTTGGCCTTGGCCGCAACCCTGAGAGCATCCAGCGGCAAGTCCGCGAGCAGCGGGAACCGCAAACGCACGTTTCCCGATGCGGTCCCTCGTGTCTCGGTCGGGTCGAGACCCATCTCCTTCGCGTACCCCAGCGGCGGTTTATCGATCAGCGCCAGCACCTTGGGGAGCGGGCCGGCGAGGGACAGATCGATGTCCGCCTTCTCCTGGGCCGTGTCGAAGTCGTAGAGTTTCGCGGTGCCCCTTCGAACGGATACACCGGCCGCTTCGCCGCTATTGATGGTGATGGTCAAACCGGTCATGTCGAACACGCCGACGCCGGAGGCGTTGCGTGCTTTCGGCATGGGCGGCAGGTAGTCGACCGAAACGCCCTTGATGTCCATGCTCCCCGCGAGCGACGTGATCTCTATGTCATCCAGGTTTCCACTCGCCGCGACGTCGAGGCGGGCTTCGGTTATTGAACCGTCGGACAGGTGCTCGGTACACCACTCTTGGGCATCGGTCGCCACGGAGGACGGCCAATAGCGCGCCATGTCGTCGGTCCGGATATTCTTGGCGGTGACCTTGGCTTTGGCGGTCAATCCCGCCGGCGATCCGAGGCCGTCGGCCGTGCCGCTCACCACCACCTGGGGACCGGCCAAATCCAGCTCGAGGGACGTCAGCTCCGCGCGATCGTCGCCACCCATATACTTGCCGCGCGCATGGATCGACGACAGCGGCATATTATGATCGAGCGGCTGAGGCAGGTAGACTGTTTGGTCAGCCTCCAGATCAATGTTGAATTGGGCGATATCAACGGCCATTTCCTTTCCCTCGTAGGATCCGTTGAGTTCAAACCCTCGGACGGCCACGCGCTGCGCCGCCGCCAACATGTCCAATTCCTGAGCCAACTTAACCGGTAGCGCCAAATGCCCGACGCCGCCGAGAAGATCGAACCCGCTGTTCTCGATCGTTCCGTCACCGTCGACGAGCGTGCTTAGTGTTCCGCGGACCGGCAAATCGAGGGCGGCGAAGTTGTCCAGGATTGGGTCGATGGAGGCCAAAACCGCTGGCCGGAACTGAGTGAACGTCAGACCCGCGCTCAGCTTTTCGTCTTCAGCGATGTATTCACCCAGAATCGCCAGTTCCGTCGTTTCACCGTCGGTCGCTGCGGTGAGCGAGCCCTTGATATTGATCCCCGACGGCTCCCGCCAAAGCATCGTGTCCTTGAGCGTTCCTCGCCACGCATGGCCCATTTTCCGGTCATCGATATCCAACGAGCCGTCGATTACCCGGATGCTCTTCAGGTCATACATTCCGCTCGACGGGTCGGCCATTTCGCCGAGCGCCGACATCAGCGACGAAAGCCCGGACCCGGTGTTCTCGTCCGGATCTCCGAACAGCGAAAAGTCGGTGCCGTCGGCGGCGCGGACAACCCGAAAACCGGGGCGGACAATCTCGATCTGCGTTGGCGCAATCACGCCCCGGGAGAGCGCGTTCGTCTTGAGTTCTACGGACGCTTCCGAAACGTCGATTGCGACTTCCGCGTTGGACGTCTCGCCCGTCACATTGACAAGCCGCACAACCAGAATTTCCTCCGAGCGTTGCCAATTCAGTACCGTGTCGTCCACCGCTACGTGCAGCGGACCGCTGACGGTGTTGAGTGCCAATTCCACCACCGGCGTGAAGGCGCCGAGTGAAACCGGGCCGGAAGACAGCCGCCAAATCAGAATGCCGACGGAAAGCAAAACAACGGCGGCCAACCCGCCAGCCGCCCAGGCAATGCCGATGAATATGCGCTTGATCACAAAAGTATCCCGCCGCCCGTGCCGTTGACTCGTCCGAAATTGCTTGCGCGCCCAAAATTGCTTGCGCGTGCTGTGTGCTTTAAACGATCAATGTGGTGCAAAAGGACGCCGTTTAACATGTCTAAATCAGGCTTCGCCCTGAGTGCTGGTGAGTTTCCGAAGAGCGCGGATGCCGACCGGGCCCGTTTGGGACTCGAGCGTTGGCAGGATGCCGTCGCTCGAACGGATGATCCCGAACTCGAGGTCGCCGCGGCTAACCTGCTCGGTGACCCTGCCGCCCGTCAACTCCTGAATGCCGTGTTCGGTAACAGTTCGTTTCTGACTCTGTGTGCGGAGCAGGAACCCGCCTTCAGCGTTTCCTTGCTGGCCGACGGCCCGGACAAGAGTTGCCGCCGGGTGATGGATTTTGTGGCCGAATCATCGCACAAGGCTCTATCCGGTCAGGACCCGTCGCCGTTGCTGCGCATCGCCAAGCGCCGTCTGGCCTTGACCGTTGCCTTGGCCGATATCGCGGGGCTATGGCCGCTGGAAACGGTCACCGGCAGCTTGTCGGATTTCGCGGACGCATCTCTCGACTGCGCGTTGACGTATCTGCTGGCGCAAACGGCCGAACGCGGCGCGTTTACTCTTCGCAACCCTCTTGAACCGGTGCGCGACTCCGGGCTGATCATACTCGGGATGGGGAAATTGGGCGCGCGGGAACTAAACTATTCAAGCGATATCGATCTGATCATTTTTTACGATACCGATCGGATCGAGACCGACAATCCCGGCTCTCTGCAACAGCATTTCGTGCGGCTTGCGCGTAACCTCGTTCGCATTATGTCCGAACGCACCGCCGAAGGGTACGTCTTTCGCACCGACCTGCGGCTGCGGCCCGATCCGGGGTCGACGCCGCTCGCCCTATCCGTCCTCGCCGCCGAAACCTATTATGAAACGCTTGGGCAAAACTGGGAGCGGGCCGCTTTCATCAAGGCGCGTCCGGTGGCCGGCGACCGGGACGCTGGAAACGCATTTCTGAAAGAAATGCGGCCTTTCGTATGGCGGAAGAACCTCGATTTCGCCGCCATTCAGGACATCCATTCCATCAAACGCCAGATCAATGCGAACAGGGGCGGCAAAACCATCGCCATCGCGGGTCACAACATCAAGCTGGGCCGCGGCGGCATCCGCGAAATCGAGTTTTTCGTCCAGACTCAGCAGTTGATCTGGGGCGGACGATTGCCGGAACTCAGGGCGATCAAGACCATCGGAGCGCTCTCGGCGCTTACCGATGCGGGAAAAATCACGTCCGACGTCTCACGCCAAATGGCGGAGGCTTACCGCTATCTGCGGCGCGTGGAGCATCGCCTGCAAATGCTCAATGACGAACAGACGCACTCCTTGCCTATGGATCCGGACAAGCTTCGCGCGTTCGCCATCTTCATGGGCTATCCGAACGAAGAGGCCTTCGGGGCGGCCCTCGAGGTTCAACTGCGAACGGTGGAATCAAACTACGCGGAGTTGTTCGAAGATGCACCGGCGTTGAGTGCCGGGGATGGGATCGGCGGAAATCTGGTGTTCACCGGGGGAGAACCGGACCCGGATACCCTGGTGACGATCGAGCGATTGGGTTTCTCCAATCCGGAGATCGTCGACAACGCCATTCGTGGCTGGCATCATGGCCGTTGCCGGGCCATGCGTAGCACGCGGGCGCGGGAGCTTCTGACGGAATTGACGCCCATTCTGCTCAAGGCCCTGTCCAGCAAACCGGACCCCGATGCCGTCTTTCTCGCCTTCGATCAATTCCTGAACGGTCTTCCGGCCGGCATCCAACTGTTTTCCATGTTCCACGCTCATCCCGAGTTGCTTCAGCTCGTGGCGGAGATCATGGGTGTCGCGCCGCGGCTGGCGAAGCACCTGAGCCGACGTCCGTGGGTACTGGAAAGCGTGCTGGGCGCCGATTTTTTCGAACCGCCGCCATCCGCGGACGAGCTGCTCGAGGAACTCGCCGATACGCTCTCGGTGGAAGGGGGGCTGGAAGAGGTTCTCGACCTTAGCCGCCGCTGGTCGAAGGACCGCCAATTCCAGGTGGGTGTTCAGAGCCTTCGTGGTCGTCTGAAGCCGGCGGAAGCCGCCGTGGCGTGGAGCAACATCGCCGATGCCGCCATTTGCGGCCTGTATCCACGAGTAGAGGCGGAATTTGCCGCCAAGCATGGCCGGATCGAGGGTTGCGAAATGGCGATCGTCGGCATGGGAAAGCTGGGCGGCCGCGAGATGACCGCCACGTCGGACCTGGACCTGATCTTCATTTATGGCAGACCTGCGGAAGGCGCCATGTCCGATGGTGAGCGGCCTTTGTACGCGACGCAGTACTTCGCCCGCCTCAGTCAGCGTCTGATCAACGCCTTGACGGCACCGACGGCCGAGGGGCGCTTCTATGAGGTGGACATGCGCCTTCGGCCCTCGGGCAAGGCCGGTCCCATCGCCGTTAGTATTGCGGGATTCGAGCGCTATCAGAGCGAGGAAGCATGGACGTGGGAGCAGATGGCGCTCACCCGCGCCCGGGTGATATCGGGCCCGCCGGATCTGGTGGCGGACATCAACCACGCCATCCGCCGGGTGCTGACGAAACGGCGCGACAAGGACGGTCTGCTCGCTGACGTGGCCGACATGCGCCGCCGCATGGATAGGGAGAAACATACGGAGTCCATATGGGACGTCAAAAACATGCGCGGCGGCCTGGTGGACATCGAATTCATCGCCCAATATCTGCAGCTGCTCCACGCTCATGATCACCCGGACATTCTTTCCACCAGCACCATGACGGCGATCCGTAACATCAGCGGCGCCCGGCTCCTGGATCCGCGCATCGCCGACGATTTAATGGACGGGCTTGCGTTGTGGCAGTGGGTGCAAGAGCGTCTGCGTCTGACATTGAGTGACTCCATCGACGCGCTGGGCGCGGACGATGCGCCCAAGGCGCTGAGAAAGGCGCTACGGGATGCCGATGGCCTTGATTTTCAATCGCTGGCGACCAAAATCGCTGAAACAAGCGGGCGGATGTATGGGCATTACGCCACCATCATCGATGCACCCGCGGAAGAATTGAGATCGCGCGGCATGGACGGGGCGGATATCGACCGCACGTAACTTGTTGCCCATCCGGTCAATAACTAAGGAAAGAAAGGATAACACTAAATGGCGCTCGACGTGGGTGACAGCATACCGGGCTTTACGCTTCCAACCGACAGTGGCGGCAATCTGTCGTCCTCCGACATCGCCGGCAAGACGGCGGTGCTGTACTTCTACCCGAAGGACAACACGTCGGGCTGCACCAAGCAGGCGCAGGGGTTTCGCGACGCGCTCGACGACTTTGCCTCCGCCGGAGCCACGGTGATCGGCGTTTCACCCGATGGCGTTGCCAGTCATGACAAGTTCAAGGCCAAGCAGGACCTGAACTTTACCTTGATCTCCGACGAGGAAAAGTCGCTGTGCGAAGCGTTCGGCGTTTGGAAAGAAAAAAGCATGTATGGAAAAAAGTACATGGGCGTCGAGCGCTCCACCTTCTTGATTGATGACAAGGGCGTCATCCGCCAGGCGTGGCGGAAGGTAAAGGTGCCGGGCCACGTGGCGGAGGTTCTGGAGGCGGCGAAAAGTGTTTAATGCGCCGGAAGCCGTTGGAATATAGGGCTGCGGGTGGTCCACACGCGTTGCGTCCCTTGTCGGGTTCTGATACCCAAGGCGTCAATAATTCGATTGGCGAGGATAGACGCGGCCTAAAAGCCCGGGACAGTACGAAACGCTATCAGCGTCCATTGGCATGTAACAACACGCGTCGTGGGAGTCGTTATGGCAAGCAATGGTATCGATCGACACGCGGTGCTCGAGGTTCTCAACAAAATTCTCGAGGCCGAACTGGCGGGCGTCGTCCGCTACACTCACTATTCCTTCATGGTTTACGGCTATGGACGGATCCCCATCGTCAAGTGGCTGCGGTCGCAAGCCGAAGAGTCCATGCTCCATG
>CAKZLS010000038.1 GCA_937127205.1 uncultured Rhodospirillales bacterium | reverse complement strand
CGGCCCGAGGGATTGGTCATGGCCATATGGCCGTCCTGCTGGAAGTTGTGGAATGGACACTTCGGCGCGTTGATGGGGATATGCGTGAAGTTAGGGCTTCCGAGGCGGGAAAGCTGGGTATCGAGGTACGAGAAGTTCCGGCCCTGCAGCAAGGGATCTTCGCTGAAGTCGACGCCGGGCACGATGTTCTGCGTGCAGAACGCCACCTGCTCCGTCTCGGCGAAGAAGTTCTGGACCGTGCGGTCGAGCACCAGGCGTCCCACCGGGCGGATGGGCACTTGCTCCTCGGGAATGATCTTTGTGGCGTCGAGCACGTCGAACTCGAACCGGTCGGCGAAGTCCTCGTCAAAAACCTGAAAGCCGAGTTCCCATTCTGCGCCGTCGGCGCTCTCGATGGCATCCCAGAGATCGCGGCGGTGGAAATCCGGATCGGCGCCGTTGATCTTGACCGCCTCGTTCCACACAACCGACTGCATGCCCAGTTTCGGCTTCCAGTGGAATTTGACAAAATGCGATCTGCCGTCGGCGTTAACCAAGCGGAACGTATGAACGCCGAAGCCTTCCATGAACCGGAACGAGCGCGGGATCGCGCGATCGGACATGGTCCACATCACCATGTTCATGCTTTCCGGCGTCAGTGAGATGAAATCCCAGAAGTTGTCGTGAGCCGTCTGCGCCTGGGGAAAGCCCCGATCGGGCGCCGGCTTGGCGGCATGGATGAGGTCCGGAAACTTGATGGCGTCCTGGATAAAGAACACGGGAATGTTGTTGCCGACGATGTCCCAGTTGCCCTCCTTCGTGTAGAGCTTGACGGCGAAACCCCGCACGTCGCGCGCCAGGTCCGGGGACCCCTTGTTTCCGGCGACCGTGGAGAACCGAATGAATGCCGGTACCTTTTCACCGGCCCGCGCGAACATATCCGCCTTGGTGATATCGGAGAGCGACTCGTAATTTTCGAAGTAGCCGTGCGCGCCATATCCCCGGGCATGAACCACCCGCTCGGGAATCCGCTCATGGTCGAAGTGAAAAATCTTTTCGCGGAGGTGGAAATCTTCGAGCAGAGTCGGCCCGCGCGCGCCAGCCTTCAGCGAGTTCTGATCGTCGGCGACCGGTATACCTTGCTGGCTGGTCATCACCGAAGCGCCGCCGCTGGCCGTCTGATGCAGTTCTCCACCGGATCCTGTGGCTGCTTTGGCGTTTGTGTCTGATTCCTGTGCCATCCAGGCCTCCTCGTTTCGGAACATGAGATGAACTGCACCAGGCTTCGGAACAATTAGGCGCAGCTTTGGGTTTCCATTGGGAAACGGCGTCGGCCCCAATTAGTTCCCTAACACTCGGCCGGTGCGTTCGCAGTATCAGGGCATGCCAGTACCGCCCTTGTCCCACCACCACTTCCGGAGCATTCATGAACACACCGAACAATAGATCCAAAACCAATCGCAAGCTGAGCGAAACCGAGCGCGCCGACGTGGAAGGACGTCTGCGCCCGCGCGTCCCCATGCTCTACGAGATCATCCGAAAGGAAGGCGAAGCGGAACTCGTGCGGCCCGTCTCAGGATTGTGGTGGTCGGGTGTAGCGGCAGGTCTGTGCATCGGCTTCTCGATGATCTCCGAGGGACTCCTCCAGGCCTACTTGCCCGACACCGGTTGGCGGCCGTTGCTCGAAAACCTGGGCTATTCGGTCGGGTTCTTGATCGTGATTATGGGTCGCCAGCAGCTATTTACCGAAAACACCATCACAGCTGTCCTTCCGGTCATGGCTGAAAAATCCCTTGCGAACTTGTGGTGCATGCTGCGCCTCTGGGGTGTCGTGCTGGCCGCCAACATCGCCGGGGCATTTCTGTTTGCCGCGTTTTGCGGTCTGGATGGTTTGTTCTCGACAGAGGTCCGAACTGCTTTTTCCGTCATCGCGCGGCATCTGATGGACATGGATGCCATGGACATGTTCTGGCGCGGCATCATCGCCGGTTGGCTGATCGCGACGCTGGTTTGGATACTCCCGAACAGCGAGGGCGGTGAGGTTCTGATGATTGTGCTCATCACCTACCTCATCGCACTCGGCGATTTCACCCACATCATCGCCGGCTCGGTGGAAGCGTTCTGGCTGATCTTCAATGGCGATTTAGGGATTGTCGAGATGTTGGCCGGTTTCTTCATGCCGACGCTGCTCGGCAACGTGGTCGGAGGCACCCTGCTGTTCGCAATGATTTCATACGCTCAAGTCCAGGACGAGATATAGCCGTCACAGCGATGGCGTTGCGCCTTGTTGGCCAAACCCGACGTTCGCGACCTTTTAACCGAGAGAACCGATATGGAAATACTTTACATTCTCCTTGTTGTCCTCGTCGTCACGCGGATTGGTGCCGAGATCGCGCAGCGCCTTGGACAAGCCGCTCTTGTTGGCGAGCTGATAGCGGGCGTTTTACTCGGGGTCGTGGCCGCACACTTTTCCAGCCTGCTCCCGGTGTTGTCGGACCTGGGAGACAACGAGGTTTTCCTGGCAATCACTGATCTTGGCATCTTCTTTCTGATGCTGTTAGCGGGAGTCGAACTCAGACCGCAGGAGCTCACGGAGAGTTCCAAGGGCTCGCTTGCGGTCGCCGTTGCCGGCACTTTTGTTCCCATGGCCATGGGTATGGGACTCGGCTGGTATTTCCTGCCGGAATCGGACTTGAAGGGCGCGCAAACGCTCTTTCTCGGGGTAGCCCTGGCGGTGACGGCAATTCCCGTTGCCGTCAAGGTGCTGATGGACCTTGGCCAGTTGGACTCGAAGGCCGGCCGGATGATCGTTTCGGCGGCGGTCATCGACGACGTCTTGAGCCTGTTGCTTCTAGCAATCCTCACAAGCGTCATTCGCAGCGGATCCCTGCCGGATTTAGCCGCGGTGGGCTGGCTGAGCGGTCAGATCGCCGGGTTCTTCGCGATAACCGTTGCGATCGGTCACTACGGTTTCCCCTGGGCAAGCAAATGGCTTCGGTGCGTCCGAGTCGAGGAGTTGGAGTTCAGCGCCTTGCTCATCGTTGCCCTCGGATATGCCATGCTCGCCGAGGCCCTCGGACTTCACTTCATCATGGGCGCTTTTGTCGCTGGACTGTTCTTCAGCCGAGGAACGCCGGACCCCGACACCTTCGAGGACGTAAAGAAAAAGGTATCGGGAATTACCAGTGGCTTTCTCGCTCCCGTGTTTTTTGCGTCCATTGGGCTACACCTCAGCTTCGCTGCGTTTGCGGATATCCCTTACTTTCTCGCCCTGATCATCGCGGTAGCTATCGCCGGCAAAGTGATCGGCGCGGGCATTACGGCCGCGATTGTCGGACTGAATACGCGCGACGCGCTAACCGTCGGGATCGGCATGAGTGGCCGGGGCGCCGTTGAATTGGTGGTCGCGGACGTGGCTCTCCGGGCGGGCCTGTTTTCGGCGCCCGACCCAACCCCGCCGGTCGTCGCCAGCCTATTCTCCGCCATTGTGATTATGGCCATCGCCACGACGTTGCTGATGCCAATGGGGCTGAAATGGTCGATATCCATGCGAAAATGAGCGGTTGACCCTTTATGAAAGGGTCCATGCGTTTCAGACCGCAAAGAGTGAACGCGGGCGCTAAGTCCGCCTACAATGACCCGGTGTCATCCTGCGGGATCTTCCGCATGCGCGCGCAACCGTGCTGTCGCCTGAAGAACCTCGTGGAGGCGGGCGGGTTCGCCCCCACCCATGTTCTCCTCTTCCGCGACCAGCAGTTCGCAGCAGTCAAACTCCCAGTGGCGGAGGATTCTTAGTTTATGCTCTTGGGTCAAGCCTTGTGCGTGAACCACGGCATCGGGCGATCGGAAAACTTTGGCGGGGTCGCGCATCGCATCGTCCGTGCTGAAGCTGGAACTCTTCATCCATTTCTCTCCCTTGGTGTTTGCAATTTCTTGGATAGCCCTGTTTCGCAGCCGTCGGCTCTCCGGCGCCGCTCGCTCTGGCACAGCACGCGCCGGCAGGGCGTCATCCTGACCGAGCCGCGCCTCACCCATCATTGGCCAGTCGGATCATTGTCGCATTCACCTGTGTTAACCTCCCGTGTGCGGCGCAGTTGAAAACGCGAACCGGCACCTTTCCCACAACCGCGGATTATCTCAGGTTAATGCCAGCAGTGAGGTGTAATCCTATGATCGGACGCAGCATGACGAGCGAGTAGTTGGGCCTACGGACATCAGGTCGCGTCTTGCAGCGCCATTTTGAGGAGCTGAATAGGTGCAAGGAAGGAGTTACGGCTGTTGAAACTGAACACCACTCAAGTAGAACGCATTCGCGCGGAAACCGGGATTCAACCCATCCCGGATACTGAACCCAGTTACAACACCCTTGAGGATAGCTTTGGTGAACACACGTTCTACGTTGATCCTATCGGCCTTTACGTCTTTGAAACCTGCGAGGATACCGAGATGGGGCGAAAACAAGTCAGGGCACACCAAATCGCGTCATGGACCGACGATGAAATGACCACGCTGCAGGTACAGCCTCCCCAGGCAACAGGGACGGTTGTCGTTCTCGATGTCATTCACTGAAGTTGCAAAGGGGACGGGGCAGGCGGCTGGTCGGAGCAGACCGCCTTGCAACCAATTAGGATGGATCACGATGAAACTTAATGACTATCAAATTCAACGAGTCTCCTCGGTGGTTGGCGTTGGTCCGGTCGCAGAAACCGCCAACGCCCACGATCACCTCAAACAACACTTTGGGGACCACACGTTCTTTCTCGGCCCCTCAGGCGCATTCGTTTGGGAACCGATAGGCGAACTCGATGTAGGTTCCCTGGAGCTTCAGGCGCTGCGAATAGCATCATGGGCAGACGAAAACCGCACGCTGCTGCAACGCGAACCGCCGGAGCCCATCGGTATGGCCGTGACGATCGATTAATGCCGCCACTGGATCGGGCGCAAGTCAGTGGGTGGTGGGTCACCAAGGCAGCGAGTTTATTCGGTGTGCTCCGACCATGAGGCGAGGCGCCGGCGCAGACGAGTGAACATGAGCAGGCACAAAAGCTGACATAAACGTCACTGCGCGAACCGACATGTAGACTGAGCACCTTGAAGCGCTTTTCGGCCTACCATTTGTCGAAGCATTAAGACGGGCCAATGAGCCTGTTGCGAAATCAGCGGGCGCAAAGCGGTGAGGGTGGCTTGAAATTGATT
>CAKZLS010000037.1 GCA_937127205.1 uncultured Rhodospirillales bacterium | reverse complement strand
TCGGTGCGCCCGAACAGGATTTTGCCTTCGCCCTCCACGCCTTCGAACAGAATACGCCCCGAGAACGGCAGGTTTTCCTCGGCCGGATCAACCACTTGCACCAAGTGACCTCGGATCCCGCGCGCGGCGAAATCGGCAAGCCGCGTTTGGATATCTTCCAAAGGCAGCAGGAAATCTCCGAAAATGACCACGCGGGCAAACCGCGGTAGCGGTTCGAGAACAGGCAGGCTGTCACTGGATCGCCGCCGCTCGAGGGAAGCCGCCAGCCGGCGCAGTGCCTTCCGGCCGGACCCAGGCCCTGCTTCGTCGCCGAGCAATCCCACATGCTCTCCACCGCGAATCAGCAGCGAGCCCAGAGCCAGCAGCAAAAGCTCGGCGCGCTCGATCTTCTGTGGCCACGCGTTAGCAGAGTGATAGATCATGGAGGGCGATGCATCCCGCCAGAGCCAAACAGTCTGGGCGGCCTCCCACTCGGTCTCGCGAACATAGACACGCTGGGATTTGCCGGACTGCCGCCAGTCGATGCGTTGGGCGGAGTCGCCGGCCTGGTAGCGGCGAAACTGCCAGAAGGTCTCACCCTGTCCGACCCTGCGGCGGCCGTGCACGCCTTGGGAGACTGTCGCTGCTACCCGCTCGGCCGCCACCAGAAGCGGCGGCAGGGTCGCCGCAAGTTCCTCGGCGCGATGGATCATCTGCCGCGGCGGCTCGCCGTCGAGGCGCTTATCCGGGGGCTTTTTCAGGCGATCCGTTCGCACAACAGGTCGATCATGTCGTTGATTGTCACCCCCTCGGCCCGGGCCGCGAAGGTGAGCGCCATGCGGTGGCGGAGCACAGGGTGCGCCAGCGCTATCACATCGTCCACAGAGGGGGCCAACCTTCCGTCGATCACCGCCCGGGCACGGACCGCCCGCATCAACGCCTGCGAGGCCCGCGGCCCGGGGCCCCAGGAGACATGGTTTTCAATGTCGCCGATAGGCGTGGTCTCCGGTCGGCCGGCACGCACCAGTTCGAGAATAGCCTCCACCACGCTCTCGCCCACCGGCACATGACGGATCAGCCGCTGCGCATCGAGCAGCGAATCGGCGTTCATGACCCGGGTCGCGGACTCGTCGGTGGGACCGGTGGTCGCCAACAGAACTTGCCGCTCCGCTTCCAGCTCCGGGTACTCCACGTCCACTTGCATGAAGAAGCGGTCGAGCTGGGCTTCCGGCAGCGGATAGGTACCCTCCTGTTCGAGCGGGTTTTGCGTGGCCAGAACGTGGAAGGGCGTCGGCAAACCATGATAATGCCCGGCCACCGAGACGCGATGCTCCTGCATCGCCTGCAATAAGGCCGACTGGGTGCGCGGACTGGCGCGGTTGATTTCGTCGGCCATCAATAGCTGACAGAAAACAGGCCCTTGAACGAATCGGAAGCTGCGCCGCCCCACTTCCGACTCTTCCAGAACCTCGGAACCGAGAATGTCGGCCGGCATCAGGTCGGGCGTGAACTGCACGCGGCGCTCTTCGAGCCCGAATACGGTTCCCAGGGTTTCCACGAGACGGGTCTTGCCCAGCCCGGGAACGCCAATCAGCAACAGGTGTCCGCCCGACAACAAGGTGATCAAGGTTTCGTCGACGACGCGCCGCTGGCCAAAAATGACCCGGGCAATCGCATTGCGCGCCTTGACCACCTGATTCCCGAGTTGATCTATCTTATTTATAAGCTCAGAACTGCTGGGTTCGGAGATTTCCGTTATGGAGCTCGTCACACTGCTTTCCCTGGGTTACGCCAATCAGTGGCATCAATGAAAAAGTATCCGACAGACACGCGGTCTGGTCCAAGCGACGCCGGTGCAGGCGGCAATAGCAAAAAAAACCCGCCGCAAGACCAGAGCGCTGGGCTCAAGCCCAAAATGCGGGTGGTGTGTACCGACGTGGATATGCGTATCGATCGCGACGGAGTGTGGTACTACCATGGCTCGCCTATTCAACGTAAAGAGCTTGTCTGTCTTTTCGCCTCTGTGTTGACCCGCAACGACGCGGGCGAGTATTGGTTGGTAACTCCTGCGGAGATGTGCGTCGTCGAGGTAGAAGACGTCCCGTTTCTCGCCGTCGAACTCTTCGCCGGTGGTACCGGCCGCGAACAGATCATCAGCTTACGCTCCAATGTGGACGAAATTGTCAGCGTGGACAACGACCATCCCTTATATGTGATCGACGATCCCGAAACGGGAGAGCCGTCGCCATATTTGATTGTGCGAGACGGTATCGAAGCACGCCTGACTCGGTCGGTTTTTTACGAACTGGTGGATATGGGCTTGGAGGAAAACATCGACGGCGAATCATTTTTTGGCGTTTGGAGCAGCGGATCGTTCTTCCCGTTGGGTAAGCTGGACCCCGATCCATGAATGGCATGCCCACCCGAGAGTGCGTCATCGACCGGTTCGCCGACCGGAGGGAGGTTCCCTCGGTCCCGCCCGAGCCCGCCCACATTCCCGACGAACGCGGCGATCACAGTCTCAATAATGGTATGAAGCCGATACAGCCGCTCAAGCCGGCCGCCGTTCTTGTCGCATTGGTGGATCGTCCCGAGGAACTGACGGTGCTGTTCACGCAACGAACGGCGCATCTCGCCCATCATGCCGGTCAGGTCAGCTTCCCTGGAGGTCACCTCGAACCCAATGACGGCGGCCCCGAAGAGACGGCACTGCGCGAGACCGAGGAGGAAATCGGTCTTCACCGAAGCCAGGTAACAGTGATCGGCCACCTTGATACGTACATCACCCGCACCGGCTTCATTGTCACACCGGTTGTGGGGATCGTCGACCCGCCATTCGACATTCGACCCGACCCGCATGAAGTGGCCGATGTCTTCGAGGTACCCTTGGCCTTTCTTCTCGACCCCGACAACCATCAGCGGTGTAATGCGGAGTTCGAGGGTGTCGTCCGCTATTTTTATGCTATGCCCTACGGAGAGCGCTACATCTGGGGCGCGACCGCCGGGATGCTGGTCAACCTTTACGAGATCCTTTGTCGCCGATGACAAAAATCCTTTTGCAATACCTGCTGCCGTTGCTGCTGCCGATGGTTTTGTATTTGCTGTGGGCATGGTTAGCCAACAGGCGCCAAGCAGCCGGTGAAGCCCCGCTTCGGTTGCAGGACGGGCCCTGGTTCTGGCTTATCCTTGCGGGCGTGGTGTTGGCTGGTGCAGGATTGGTTCTTACTGCGATCCTGGGCGGCTGGGAGCCTGGCGGTACCTATCAAGCCCCCCGTTGGGAGGACGGAAAGATCGTCCCCGGCCGTATTGAATAGATTTTTTGAAGAGACCTTGGGCTCAGGCAACAACGGAGCCACCATCCGATGACCAACGACCCCCTCGACGACAGGCATAAGGGCCGGACATTCGCACACGACGACGACGACGGGGGCACCGGGCCTGACCACCCGGATGGCGTTGGCACGCTTCCTCCGCAGCCATGGATGAAAGCACCGGATACACGGGCCGTATTGGACGCCTTGTCGGCCCAGGGGGCGGAGGTGCGGTTCATTGGCGGCTGCGTGCGGGACGCCTTGCTCAAACGTCCCATACGGGACATCGACATCGCACTAGCCGAACCGCCGGAAAAAGTTGTTGAGTTGCTGCGGGCGGCGGGCATCAAGACCGTTCCCACTGGCATCGATCATGGGACGATAACCGCCGTTGTCGGCAAGAAGTCCTTCGAAATCACCACGCTGCGGGTGGATGTGGAAACCGATGGCCGATGGGCCAAGGTCGCGTACACGGACAGTTGGTCGCTCGACGCCGCGCGCCGCGACTTTACCATCAATGCTTTGTCCTGCACCCGGGACGGCAGCGTCTATGACTACTTCAACGGGCTGCAGGATCTGAGCAACGGCCTGATCCAGTTCGTCGGCAGGGCCCGTGACCGCATTCTCGAAGACAAATTGCGGCTGCTGCGGTTTTTCAGGTTTTACGGCTATTTCGGTCATCCCCCGCCGGATCCGCAAGCTCTGGACGCGTGCCGTGAACTGGCCCCGGAGCTTCGTAGTCTCTCCGGCGAGCGCGTCCGGGTGGAGATGCTGCGCACCCTGCTGGCCCCGGACCCCGCCGGTGTTTTCCTATTGATGCGATCCTACGGCGTCCTTGAGCACATCCTCCCGGAGGCTGGCGACGTGAGCCAGTTGCGCACGATTAGTTGGCTTGAGACCCGCGCCATCCGCAGGGAAACGCTGGCGCCGGATCCGGTCAGGCGCCTGGCCGCCCTGCTGGAGACAGACATTTCCGGCGCCGAAGCGGTCGCCCAGCGCCTTAAATTGTCGAATGCAGAGAAAGACCGGCTGATCGCCCTGGTCGACCCGCCCTATCCGGTGAACCCGGACGAGGATAAGCACGCCATTCGCAAGGCCCTGCACCGTCTCGGACCGGACCGCGTCCGCGACTTTGCGCTGCTGAATTGGGCCAGTGAATTGACGGTCACCGCTCGATTGCCCCACGAGCAAACCCAAGCTTGGATCGACCTGCTCGACGCAGCGGATACTTGGAAGCCGCTGGCGTTTCCCCTTCGCGGTCGGGATGTGATGGACATGGGCATCGCCCACGGTCCACGCGTCGGCGACCTTCTGGATTTGGTGGAAGCTTGGTGGGAAGAGGGAGACTACCGCGCGAACCGCGAACAGTGCCTGGAAAGGCTTGAGAACTTAATCACCGCCAACGCTTCAGGTTAGGGCCAGGCCACATCCGGCGGCAGCGACATGAGAATGGCCTCGATGTTGCCTCCGGTCTTGAGACCAAACAGCGTGCCGCGGTCGTAGAGCAGGTTGAACTCCACGTAGCGCCCCCGCTTGACCCTCTGGTCATTCTTTTGCGCGTCCGACCAGAGTTTGTGCATATGGCGGCGTACGATATCCGGGTAGATGTGAAGAAACGCTTGGCCCACGTCCCGGACGAATGCGAAATCGCGTTCCCATTGACCTGAGTTCAATTCATCGAAGAAAATCCCGCCGACCCCGCGCGGCTCGCCTCGATGTGGAAGGTAGAAGTATTCATCGCACCACGCCTTGAACCGCGCGTAGTCGGCAACGGCATGGGCGTCGCACGCCGCTCGCAGCGCGGCGTGAAAGTCGTCGGTGTCGTTGCTTATGGGATAGACCGGGGTAAGATCGGCGCCGCCACCGAACCAACCGTGGGAAGTT
>CAKZLS010000036.1 GCA_937127205.1 uncultured Rhodospirillales bacterium | reverse complement strand
CCGCTTTTCCGGGGATGCACAAGTTTTCGAATGTGACGTTGAAGCGGGGTACCTTTGACTCCGCGGATGACGGTTCGGCGCCACCGGTCCGCGCGAAGCCCGAGTGGACCGACTTCAACACGAGCGATCCCGGGATCAGCACGGACGTGGCCGTCGACGACTGGCTGATGTGAGTTCCTGATCCAGCGTATACCCGGGCCGAGGCTTGCGCTATGAACACGCCGTTCTTGCGCGGAACGTTTCGCACATACCCGGATCACGCTGGCCATGCTCGAACTCCTGGCGATTTTGACGCCCATTGCGTTGCTGGACAGCACGTCCATTGTCCCGATGTGCATCGTCGTTTTGGTGATGCTGCTCGCCGGACCCCATCCGATCTTCAGATCGTGCTCACATATCCTCGGGATTTTTGTCGTCTATCTGGCGTGCGGAGCGCTGATCCTTCTGGGTCTGGAAACCGTGCTCGACGAGATCCGCGCCTACACGCTGCGGCTCTGGAAGAACCCCGAGACCGAGGAAATCCTCCTCCAGATCCTTATCGGCAGCGTGCTCTGCGGGCTGGCGGTGCGCATGGCCAGAAGCCCCAAAGAGCGGGTCGACAAGCCCGTATCCTCGGGCATGACGGCCGCTCAAGCGTTCGCCGCCGGCGCCGTTCTTACGGTCGTCGGCCTGCCCGGGGCGGTGCCCTACATTGCCGCGATCGACCTGATTTTGCGCGAAGATCTCGATCTCGTGAACCAGGCGCTGGTACTCGGCTATTACAATGTCGTATTCGTTGCGCCGCTCTTTGCCATCGTGGCGGTGCACGGCGCCTTGGGAGACCGGAGCCAGCGCGTTCTCGACAGCATCAGACGGGTGTTGGAGACATGGGGGCAGCGGGTCGTCGTCGTTCTGCTGTTCGCGCTTGGCGCCGTTCTGGTCGCCGACGGGTTGGGATGGCTCCTCGGCTATCCGCTGATTCCCGTTTAGCACCGTTCCCCGCGCCCGGACTGCCGGTTGGCGCTTGCGGAACGTTTGTGCTAGCGTAAGTGTCCAAATAGGTCAGAGAACGAAAAATCATGGTGGTGATCCAGTGGACGGAAGCGATGAGCGTGGGGGTGCCGGCCGTCGATCACGACCACAAGGTTTTGATCGGATTGATTAACGGCCTCGGCGAAGCGACCCGCGGCGATCACGACGTGACCCAGGTAATCGCCGGCGCGCTTGCGACCCTGATTGCCTACACGCAGTATCATTTCGAGCGCGAAGAAAAGATGATGGAAGCTTGCGACTACCCCGATCTCGAGACTCACCGTGAAGAACACAACGCGCTCACTGCCGAGGTGATGGCTCTGAAAGAGCGGTTTCTCTCCGGCGAGCACGACCTTACCGTGGAGGGGATGCTGGTGTTCCTAACCGGCTGGCTCAATCACCACATCCTGCTGCAGGACATGGAATACCGCAGCTACGCCGAGGGCAACCCGGCCGCTGAAGCGGCGGCTGTGGCTTACGGCGATTTCGACTACGCCTCCATTGAGACCGCGCAGGGCTGACGCTCAACTTCGATCGGCCTTTGCCACACAGGCGACCGGTTAGCGACGAAGGAGGGTGCCGAGTCGCGTAATTGGCGCGGGATCGGGCGTAAGCCCCAACGCCGCCGAGAAATGGCCTTGGTGGCGGATGAACAGGTTGTCGGCGGGCACCGACCACTGCCGGGCCAACTCCAGACCCCCGGCATAGGGTGTCAAATCGTCGGCGTCGCCCAGCACCATCACCACATTTTCCGGTCCCATAACAGGTGGACTTGAGGGTTGGAGGAGGGGCAGCCACTGTTCGAGCGTGGCCCTGTCCCACCCCGCGTTTTCGAGCCGTTCGGGGAGGCCGATGCCACGCGCCAGACTGCCGGCGAACACCACGTCCAGCGTCCGGCCGGTGGTGGTCACGAGGAATGCCGCGTCCGGACGCAGCGGCCGCTCCCACGTGCCGCAGACCGTGGCGATCATCTGGCTGATGAGGGCGCCGAGCGAGACACCGGCGACGGCGACCCTGGCACTCCCCTGGTCGCGCGCCCAGTTCATCATAGTCGTTACCTCTGCGGACCAAGCCTGAAGACACGTGAGCATGCCTTCGGGCGCGCGGGCCATGATTGGTTCGCCACCATAACAGCCTTTAATCATGCGCCTTCCGTGCCATGGTCCTTCCGGGCGGACGATGCGGATGCCCTCGTCGAGCAGCGTGTCCAGGGGATCTG
>CAKZLS010000035.1 GCA_937127205.1 uncultured Rhodospirillales bacterium | reverse complement strand
TAAACGATGGGCGGGTGGCTGTCGGACGGAAAGGCAGCAATCGTGCGGACGCGGGGACTGACGAGCGCATCGGTGGCGTAGACGATGCCGAGCGGCGCCGCGCCGGTTTCCACGAGGGCAAGAGCGGCCCGCACATTGGCGACCCGGGCCGCCCGCCCGCGAATGGTCTCCCAGACGCCCACATGCTCGAGCGCCGCCTTGGCGTACATCCCGGCCGGTGCATGGTCGGGATCGGCCATGGCGAGGCGGCCGTCGGCCGGCACATCTCTTATGACGTCGGCCGGCATCTGGTTATCCGCCAACGGCGACGGTATCGGCGCGATCATGACAAGGCTGTTTCCGGCGACGTGACGGCGATTGCCCTCTGCAAGCAAACCGCGTTCCGCAAGGTAATCCATCCACGCGGTATTGGCCGATACGAAGAGAGCGGCCGGGGCGCCGTGATCGATTTGCTTGGCGAGAACCGAGCTGGCGGCGAACGATACCCGGACGGGTTCCGGCTGTTCGAGGCTGCACAAATCGACGACGTCGGTTATCGCGTTGGTCAGGCTCGCGGCGGCATAGACGAAGACCTCCGCACGCGCCTGCCCGCCGGGCGCAAGGCTTGCGACCAGAAGGACGACCAGGATCGTCGCCAGCCGGCCGTACGCGCCCGGCCTCGACATCATGCCGCGTCGCCGATTGTGCGCCGGGCGTTGACGGTGATGGGAAGCCGCGTTTCCGCCGCCATTTCCGGCAAGTCCAGGCGCCAGCCGTTGGACAGCTTAACCCAGCCGCCCCAAAGCTCCGGCCGCTCCATCTCGACGATGGGCTCCTCGAGATCCTTCTTCGCGACATACGCCGAATAGACGCCGTCACGAAGGCCGATGGTCACCTTCATTGAATCCTCCCATCAATCCTCGACAACTTCGATCTCGCCGCCGCGCATGCCGACGAACCGGCCGCGGGTGACGAAATCCACGGTGTAAACATAGTAACGCTGCAGGAACTCACCGATGGCGGTGACATATCCCACGTCGCCCGTCTCAACGACGAATGCGCCGCGCGAGTGACCCGGAACCGTGCCGTCGTTTCGGATCGCCACCAGCGCCCGAACCTTTTGTCCGGGCAGGAACCGCGGCGGCCCATAGACTTCGGGCAGGCCCTCTTCAGCCACCCGTGCCGCCGCACCGTCACTGTTTCCGGTCATGCCGCCTGAACGATACAGTCGGCCGGGCACTCGGCTACGCACTGCGGCGAGTCGAAGAACCCGACGCACTCTTTGCACTTGGTCGGATCGATCGAGTAGATATCGTCCTTCACCTTGATTGCTTTCGTCGGGCAGACGAATTCACACGATCCGCACACCGTGCATTCGGCAACAACGATCTTCATGGCCATCTCGCATCTCCTTCGTGGTTTGCCGCGGCAACAACCGCGGCGGTGGGTTTTTCAGTTGGCCAGGCTCGCGCGACCGCTCCCTTAAGCGGTCAACGCGGCCTGTTCGGCAACGCCGAGTTCCTCGACGAAGACCTCGGCAACCGCCGTCTCAATGTATTCGTGCGCGTACTTGTCGATGGCGCGGATTCCCGCCGCCGCCAGGCGTTCGCGCGGGTTCTCGCCGATCCGGGCGCAGAGGACGGCGGATACGCCTTCGAGCAGTTCGATCGTCGCTTCAAGCGCATCGTCCTCGCCATACCCGCCTTGGCAATACTGGGCGGCCCGGCGATGGCTCACCAAACGAACACCCGCGCTGTCCACCTCGTAGATCTGGAATTCCCGGGCGTGGCCGAAGTGCTGGTTGATCCGGCCGCTGCCCTTGGTGCAAACGGCGACGAGACGGCTGTCGTCGGTGGCAACGCCGCTCAACTCACCGGCCGCCATGGTTACCGCGCTGTCACGGTGTTCGCGCTCGCGGGCGATGACGGCGCGATAGTCGCGGCGGCTGTCGTGATCGACAACCGGCTTCGCCGGCAGGTTATCGAGAGGAAACGCCGAGCCCTGGTCGTCGCCCAGCATGCCCACCGCGTCGGCGCGGCACTGGCGGCAATGCTTCATCAGATTGGCGCCGCCCGCCAACTCGTCCTGCAACGATTTGAGCTCGACGGGCGTCGGTCCGCGCTGGCCGGTCAATCCGAAATGGGTGCCATGGGCCGGATCCGAGATCAGCGGCATGATGTTGTGAAGGAAGACGCCACGGGACTTGAGCTCGGCATTGACATCGCCGAGGTGGGCGTCGTTGATCCCCGGGATCATCACCGAGTTGACCTTAACGAGGATCCCGGCGGCTACCAGCATGTCCAGGCCCTCCAACTGCCGTTCGATGAGGATGGCGGCGGCGTCGCGCCCGGTCAGCCGGCGCTTATCGAAGGCGACCCAGGCGTAGACGCGTTCGGCGACGACCGGATCGACGGCGTTGATGGTGATGGTGACATGATCGATGGCGTGGGCCTTGATGGCGTCGACATTGTCGGGAAGCGCCAGACCGTTTGTGGACAGGCACAGCTTGACGTCCGGCAGCGCGGCGGTCACGCGTTCGCAGGTT
>CAKZLS010000034.1 GCA_937127205.1 uncultured Rhodospirillales bacterium | reverse complement strand
AACTGGCACAAAGGTCTCCACCGAAACCGGAAAAGCCATCGACAAGGGCTGAGACGCGGCAGCATCCTGTCGCTGGCCATGAACGATAGCGGCTCAAGTCGATCGTTTGAGAGTGCGCCGTTCGCGCAGGGTCTCGATGACGTAGTAGAACACCGGCACGAGGATCAGCGTCAGGAAGGTGGCGCCGCACATTCCGCCGAACACCGTAATACCGATGGAGGCGCGCGACAGCTCGCCGGCGCCGGTTCCCAGGAACAGCGGTATGGTGCCGACAATCAGCGCGAAGGCGGTCATAAGGATCGGCCGCACCCTGTCGCGGGCGGCGTCGCGGATGGCGTTGATAACGGTTTCGCCGTCGTCGCGGCGGCGCTTGGCGAACTCCACCATCAAGATGGCGTTCTTGGCCGACAATCCGATAAGAATAGTCAGACCGATCTGGGCATAGATGTCCACGGGTTTGCCGGCCACCCAGAGAGCCACATAAGCGCCGAGCACCGCCGTCGGAACCGCAAGAATGACGATCAGCGGCATGGCCCAGCTCTCGTAGAGCGCCGCGAGCAGGAGATAGACGAACACGACGGCCACGGCGAAGACGATGGGCGCCAGATTGCCCGAAGACTCTTGCTGATAGGTGATATCCGTCCACTCGTATCCGAAGCCCTCGCCCAGCGTCTCAGCCGCCACCTCTTTGACCGCCGCGATTGCTTCCGACGAACTGACACCGGGCGCCGGCGTTCCGTTGAGCTTGGCCGCGGGATAGAGGTTATAATGCATAACCGTGTACGGTCCGTCGGAGGGGCGCAGCGTCACCAGCGTGCTCAGCGGGATCATGCCGCCGTCCTTGTTGCGGACCTTGGGGCTCAGCACGTCATCCGTTGTCGACCGAGCGTCTTTTTCCGCTTGCAGTATGACCTGATAGACCCGCCCAAAGGCGTTGAAATCATTTACATAATACGATCCCAGGAAAATCTGTAGCGTTTCGAAGACGTCGTTGATATCGACCCCCAGCAACTTGGCCTTGTCGCGATCGAGATCGACGAAGTACTGCGGCGTGTTGGTGGCGTATTCGGTGAACACGTTTGCGATCTCCGGCCTCGCCATGAGCGCCGCGATGAACTTCTGCGCCTCTTTTTCAAGCGCTTGCGGACCGGCATTGAACAGGTCCTGAAGTTCCAGTGCGAACCCGCCAATGGTCCCGAGACCGAAAATGGGTGGTGGCTGGGCGATGACCACCAGGGCGCCGTCGATGGCAGCGGTCTTCTCCCATGCCGTCGCGATGATGGCGGGTAACTGCGTTTCCGGCGACGTTCGCTCCGACCAGGGTTCGAGGACGCCGAAGACGGCGGCGGTGTTCGACTGGGTTGCGAAGTTAACGATGTTCATCCCGTTGACGGCGACCGTCGCCTTGACGCCCGGGATACTCAGCAGCGCAGTCTCAACTTGCATTCCGACCGCCTCGGTTTGCTGCAGCGAACTTCCCGGCGGCAGGGCGACCACGGAAAT
>CAKZLS010000033.1 GCA_937127205.1 uncultured Rhodospirillales bacterium | reverse complement strand
GAAACCGTTGCGCCGGTGGAGCGAATGCGGGATTTTGACCGAACATTCCGGCTGTTGGGCCGCCAGGGCCTGCTCGGCATGGTCATGTCCGGTCTCGATATGGCGCTGTGGGATGCCTTGGGCCAGGCGCACGAATTGTCGGTTGTGCGTTTGCTCGGCGGCGAAGAGCGGCCCATTCCTGCATATGACAGTTACGGAGCCATCGACCCCGTCGCCGACCGCGCCGCCATCGAAGCCACCGTGCGCCAAGGGTTCAAAGCTATCAAGATCAAGGTCGGTACGGGCGACGTGGAGACCGACGTCCGGACTGTGGCTGGTGTGCGCGAGATCATCGGGCAGCGTGTCCGGCTGATGGTCGACTACAACCAGACGCTGAGCGTTCCGGAAGCAGTGCGGCGGATCGAAAGGCTTGCCGAGTACGATCTCGAATGGGTGGAAGAACCCGTGCCGGCCGAGGATCTGGCAGGACACGCCGAAGTACGGGTGGCCGCCGCCGTCCCCATCCAGACCGGCGAAAACTGGTGGTTCCCTGAGGACATGGCCCGCGCCATCGCCGCCGACGCTTGCGACTTCGCCATGCCGGACCTGATGAAAATTGGCGGCGTGAGCGGATGGCTGCGGGCCATGGGCCAGGCCGAAGTCGCGTCCCTCCCCGTCTCCAGCCATATCTTTATCGAAGCAAGCGCCCATGTGCTTGCGGTCACGCCTACCTGTCATTGGCTGGAATACCTGGACATGGCCGGCGCAGTGATCGAAGACCCGCCCGCCATCGAAAACGGAACGCTTACACCCCGCGGCCCAGGCCTCGGTATGACCTGGAACGAGGACGCTGTCGCCCGATACGCCGCCTGATCCAACGGCCGCGGAATTCGTTCCATCTTCACAATGGGTTGCGGCACGCACCCATTGGTATAAGCTTATCGGTCTGCCCGTTGCATTCGGAGGTGGTCACGTCCGATTTGGGGGGATTGTAATGAAACCGGACCAGTGCTTTATCGTCATGCCATTCGGCGTCAAGCCGTTCCCGGATGGGTCGGGGCGGACTTTCGACTTCGACAAGGTCTATCGCGTGGTCATTCAGCGGGCGGTGCGCGAGGCCGGCATGACCCCAATCCGCGCCGACGAGCACGTGGGCTCGGCGCTGATCCATACCGACATGTTCCGCGACCTGCGCGACCGGTCCGTGGTCCTCGCCGACCTCTCGCTCGACAATCCGAACGTTTTCTATGAACTCGGCATCCGCCACGTGATGAGTTCCAGCGGCACGGTGCTGATGTGCCGACAGGGCTCGGTACTGCCCTTCGACGTCAAGCTGTCCAGGACCATCTTCTACGATTTCGACGGCCTGAGCCTCGATTGGGAAGAGGTGGAGCGGGTGCTGGAACCCCTCAAACGATCGCTCATCGAAGCGAGGAAGGGTCTCCCCGACAGCCCGGTGCACGCGCTGTTACCCGATTCCGTGCTGCGGGAGGATGAGAGCGGCGAGAAGGTGGCGACGCGCTACGTGCAGAACGAAACCAGTGCCGTTGGCGCGCCGCTGGCGGAGTATCAGCGCCTGGTGGCGGATGTTTGGATTTCGCGCGGCCAAAGCGTCGATGATCTGTTTGCCGATCATCGAGACAGCATCTTTGGATCGCGCGCGCTGGCTTACCTTTGTCTGAAGACCGATCCGATGTCCGAGACCGCCTCGCGGTTGGCGAACCACCTGAACGACTGTGAACAATACCGGCTCGCCAATGAGATCTATGCGCTTCAACACGAGGCCGGCAAGATGTCCCGCGACAGCCTGCTTGCGTACGCTTCGTCCTATTCCGAAGCCAATCCCGACGTCGCAGGAGCCGATCACGCCATCAAGATGGTCGAGGACTCCATGGCCGAAGTGGAGCGGCAGCCGGGCGGACCATCGGAATCGGATACCACGATGATGTACGCCCAATGTCATCGCCGGCTGGCCGGGCTGCGCCAATGGCGGTGGGAGTTGAGCGGCGAGGCGCCCGACCTGGAGCGCGCCATCCAATCGTCGGCGGATGCCATCCGCTTCAACGAACGGGCCCGCAAGCAGGGCCAACTGAAACACCCCGGGTTCATCGCCCAATCCCGCCTCAAGAACATGGTCCTGCTGCGCATTCGCGACTACAGCCTCGAGCGGCCCGATACCGAGGGCAACCGCGACGCCATTCTCGCTCTGAAACCCCAGCCGGAGGACCATCCCGTCGGACTGTCCTATCTTGG
Organism: uncultured Rhodospirillales bacterium; assembly: GCA_937127205.1. Taxonomy (GTDB): domain Bacteria; phylum Pseudomonadota; class Alphaproteobacteria; order Rhodospirillales; family Defluviicoccaceae; genus CAKZLS01. The sequence goes on along the minus strand of CAKZLS010000033.1, from coordinate 5,654 downwards.
ATGGTTCAAGGCGATCACGCTCGCGGACATGGGAGCGGCCGAGGACTCCAACGCCAAGGCGCTGAAAACCTTCGGTATCGACATGACGCTGAAGGATGAGTACTCGGAAATCGGCCGTCGGCAGTATGTTCAGTTGCGCCGATTCCTCGAGTTTTACGCGCCCTACCTTCGCAACCCCTCGCTGGTCGGACGGATTTCCCAAGTGTTGCAGGCAGGCGGCTGATACTAGGTCATGAAAGCAGCCCGACGCTCGGCCACGGTTGCGCCTTCCGACGCAACCTGAGACAGGGTATTCGCGCGGTTACCGCTGCTGGGCTCGGGGATGCGGTGGCTCCGGTGATGGCGCCCTGCGCTTCGCGACAATCCTCTGTGATAAGGCCGGGCTGCGCCACACCCCCCGCGGCGCGGCCCGGCCGTTCCTATCGGCGCTAGAGCGCAACCAGGATGTCTTGGTGACCGCTCCAGGCAAATGCCAGAGAAAAGGAACGCTCTATTATCCCCTCGGCCCTCGGGCCGCGCTACCCGAGTAACGCATTCGCCATCATTGCGTTTTTTGGCCTTTTCCAGTGATGATGAGGATTGAGCGCCTAGCTGGATCGCCCGGAGGCGCGGGCCAGCGCCTGCGAAGGAGGCTCTCCGAACGTTTCGCGATAGCGCTCTGAGAATCGGCCGAGATTGAAGAATCCGCACGCCGTGGCGATCTCGGTTACCGTGGTTCCGGGGCGAGGGTCGCTCAGCATCGCGTGGGCGGCCTCGAGCCGCTTGCGAATGACCACGCGCATGGGTGAGCAGGCACGCAGCCGGCGGAAGGCCACCTGCACGGAGCGGACACTGATACCGCCGACCGCCGCCAGATCTTCGATGCCGATGGGGTCGGCGAAATTGACGTCAATCCATTCCTCGATACGACGGACCCGGCGCTCGCACGAATAATCGGCGGGTGCCTCGTCCGTGGCAGACTGCTCGGCCACGCAGTCGAGAAACAGCGAAAGCAATGTCCGCTCAAGGCCCCGCGCCGCGCAATCCTCCTTCAGGATCTCCGAATTCGGGCGATCAAGCTGTATCGCCATCCAGCGGGTCAACTCCTGCAACGCCCTTCCCGCCGGCGTGGCCAGCGAGAAGTCCGTCGGCCAGTCCTCGGGCAACAGGAACTCATCAAACCGCTGTTGAAAACATTGCCGGACATAAGGCCCATCAAAAGTGAGCAGGAGGAGCGCAAAGGGTTCGGTTTCGAGCTTAAGGTCTTGTCCCGGCCTGTGCACCACCGCACGCTTCGACGTGGCGGCTGTGCGACAGCCGTCGACCCAGTGATTGACCCGCCCGGTCTAGTGCATGCTGATGCGGAACGAATCACTCATGGGACCGCATTGGATGCGTAGAGAACTCGGCGTTTGGCCGTAACTAAGAGTGGTGTTCACGAGTTCGGTCTGATGCCATCTCAAGCCGTAGCTGCGGCCACGCTTCAGAACGGACCGGTGATGTTCCCACATCTGGTCCATGGACTCACGGGCTTGGTCCAGGTCCGTTGTGACCAGGCCACAGTGATTGTTCAGGTAATGGCGTCGCCCGCCAAACCTATCCAGACCCACAACTTTTTCTCCTTGTCGATCCGTCAAAGCGAAAGGCGGTAACCCTTCGCGCTCTGGCGGAGCCTTGTTTCGCGAGCATCTGCGTGCCGCTGAGCGGCGCATATTATGTTGCACGCGCAACCGGTCAAGCCTCGCCTCGGCTTGCTTGGCCGATTGTGTTCACAAAAAGGTGAGTGGGGCACCGATAAGTTTTTCAGCGGAAAAACCGAATGAAACTACACTATCAATTGGGGTATGTTTGCTAATAATTATCAATATTAGAAATAATTACTCAGCTCATAATTCCAGAAATATGACGTATCAGGAATATTGTATCGAAAATTTTTCATGAATTTCAAATTTTTGGGCTGAGACCACAACAGCTTTGGTCTCAATGTTTTTCACGTATTCGAATAAGGGTTCACATTTTGTTGTAGATACTTTCACGTAACCGTCATCCTGTTTTCATATACCAAGACTAGGGTGTGCTTGCTTTGGGTATCGGCTCGTGTCCGAGAAATGAGACCAAGCGGGGGAAGGAAGAACTCGGCCATGATTGATAATCATTCACAAATTGTGCGTCGGACCACGCGCGTATCAAACCTAAGTAAACATAATTCTCCCAAGAATTTTTACCCCTCCATATCCTACAGATAGCGCCAAGGGTTTAGCGTTACTTCATTTATTGAAATATTTTATGGGGACTAAATTTTCTTATTTAAGTACTTTAATTTTCATAAATATTAAAAAACCAAGATCAAAATATTCATAGCGCAAGAAATAGAATTTTTTGCGGTCGCTGGAGCTCGGCAACATTGAGGGAAAGGAGAAAACCAAATGGCCGACTACAATACACTTACCGGAGAAACACCCATCGTTATTGGGCATCGAGGCGCCAGCGGGTATCGCCCCGAGCACACCCTCGAAGCCTATAAATTGGCCATCGAACAAGGCGCCGACTTCATCGAGCCGGACCTGGTTTCGACCAAGGATGGTGTGTTGATCGCGCGTCACGAAAACCTGCTGGCGGTGGTCGAGACCGACGAACAGGGTGATATAGCTTTCGAAAACGGCGAACCGGTTATCATAGAAGCCACCAGCGACGTGGCCGAAAAGCCTGAGTTCGCCGACCGCCTCACGGTCAAGTCACTGGATGGCCAGATGATCGGCGGATGGTTCTCGGAAGATTTCGATCTGGCCGAAATCAAGACGCTGGTGGCGCGCGAGCGGATCCCCGAGATCCGGCCCGACAACACCGCCTATAACGATCAGTTCGAGATCCCGACCCTGGGAGAGGTCATCGAGCTTGTCCAGGATCACGAAGCGGCCACCGGCGAAAAGATCGGCATCTATCCGGAAACCAAGCATCCCACATATTTCGAAACCGAAGGAACCTTCCAGAACGAGGACGCCAACGGTAACGGCGTGCTCGAAAGTGGCGAGGACATCAACCAGAACGGCGCGCTGGACGTCATCGGCAACGGTGATCCCATCAACGTCAATCTCGGCGAAACGGTGATTGAAACCCTGGTCGACGAAGGGTTTACCGATCCGGACCGCATCTTTATCCAGTCCTTCGAATTCCAGAATCTCAAGGAACTTCAGGTCTCGCTGGACACCGACGGCATGGACTACGAGCCACCGCTGGTGCAGTTGTATGGCGCGTTCACCGATCCGGCCCGGGGTGGCTTCGATCAGCCGTACGACCTTCTCTACAACATCGAACAGGGCAACGACCTGCGCGCCATTTACGGCGATGCCTTCGTCGATGCTGTGGAAGCCTCGAGCGGTCCCATCACCGCGGAAACCGGCTACGGCGACCTGGCCACGCCGGAGGTCCTACAGGCGATCGCCGAAGGATATGCCGAAGGCATGGGCCCCTGGAAAAACACCATCGTCCCGCGCAATCCCGACGGCTCGGCGGCGGAGCCCACCGACCTGATCGACCAAGCCCACGACGCCGGCCTTCAAGTCCATCCCTACACCTTCCGCATCGAGAACCGCTATCTTCCGGCTGACCTCCGCGACGAAGACGGCGATGCTAACGCCCCGAACGCCGACGGCCTCGAGGAGGAACTGAGCCAGTTCATCGAATTGGGCGTCGACGGCTACTTTACCGACAACCCGGACATCGGCGGGGCGGCGCTGGACCCGGACGCGGGCGGACCCAGAACCATCGACGGCATCGAGTTCATCGGCGAAGCCACCTTCCCCACCCAGTTCTACAGCTTCGGCGGTCAAATCGGCGGACTCTCGGGCATTACCTATGACGCCACCCGGGACGTCTACTACACCCTTTCCGACGACCGTTCGGACCCGCGCTTCTACACGGTGACCATCGATCTCAGCGACGAGATGCTGGAAAACGGCGACGTCACCTTCCGCGACGTCACCAAGCTCAACGACGAAAACGGCGATCCGTTCGCGGACGGCACCATCGATCCCGAAGGCATCGCGCTCACCGACCGCGACACCCTGTTCATCGCGTCAGAGGGCGACGCCAGTCAGGTCATTTCGCCCTTCGTCAACGAGTTCACGCTCGAAGGCACGCAGTTCAAGGAATTGTCCATCGACGCGAAGTATACCACCCCCAACGGTTTCGCCGGCATCCGCAACAACCTGGCGTTCGAGAGCGCCACGGTCTCTCCCGACAACGGTTCGGTCTACACCGGTGTGGAGAATGCCCTCACTCAGGACGGCCCGGCGGCCAGCCTGGAGGACACCTCGCTGTCGCGCATTCGCGAGTGGGACGCCCGCACCGGCGAAGACAACGCCGAGTACACCTATGTCATCGACCCGGTTCCGGAAGAGTCCGTCCCGGCCGGCGAATTCGAAACCAACGGACTGGTGGAGCTGCTCGCCATCGACGACCGCGGCACGCTGCTGTCGCTGGAACGGTCGTTCTCTTCCGGTGTCGGCAACGGCATCAAGCTATACGAAGTCACCACGGCCGCCGCGGAAGACATCAGCGACGTGTTCTCGCTGACCGCCGAGCCGGTGGAAAACATCGCCCAGAAGGATCTGGTTCTCGATCTCGGCGATCTGGGGATGACGCTCGACAATGTCGAGGGCATGACCTGGGGTCCGGACCTGGCGGACGGCCGCAAATCGCTGGTGATGGTCAGCGACAACAATTTCAACGACGACCAGTTCACCCAGTTTCTGGCCTTCGCCGTGGACGTGGGCGACGAACCGGCGCAAGTCTACGGGCTCGATAACGAACGGACCGACTACGACGTGGATCCGCTGTTCACCATCGGCAACGAGATCAACGGCTACACCCCTCCGGGCATTCTTGACGGCATCGGCGCCTATGCCTTCGACGACGATACCGTCCGGGTGCTGGTGAACCACGAAATCGCCGTCCGTGACTTCGAGGACATCGGCGACGTTCCAAGCACCTACTTCGTGCTCGGCGACAAGGGCAACCCGATTGAACTCAGCTTTGGCCGCGTCAGCTATTTCGACATCAACACCGAGACCATGGAAGTAGAAGACGCCGGCCTCGCCTTTGACCGGATCTACGACCGCGCCGGCAAGGTGATGAACGACCCCTCGCAGTTCTTCGTTGAGGGCGCGCGCAACATCAACCAGGCCGTCGAGGAGGACGAGAACGGCGATCCGGTGGCCGACGGCGACAGCATCTGGGGCTTCAACCGCTTCTGCTCCAGCGCATTGTTCGAGGCCGACACCTTCGGCGAGGGCCTCGGCTTGGCCGACCGCGTCTACTTCACCGGCGAGGAAACTGCCGGCGGCACGGAGTGGGCACTCGACGTCGAAAAGGGTGACTTCTGGGCGGTGCCGATGATGGGCCGCGGAAACTGGGAGAACATCACCGTGGTCGACACTGGTGTCCAAGACAAGACGGCGTTCCTCATGGGCGACGACGCCCAAGCCCGGCCCATGTATCTCTACGTCGGCGAGAAGGACATGTCCGACGACGCCGGCTTCCTCGCCCGCAACGGCCTCGACGACGGCACGCTGTACATGTGGACGGCCGACGACGGATCGACCGCACCGTCCGACTTCTTAGGCAACGGCAACGCCCGGTCGGGAACCTGGATCGAGGTGCCCAACTTCGATGCG